>CAKRJK010000053.1 GCA_934351705.1 uncultured Lachnospiraceae bacterium | reverse complement strand
CTTGTGATCTGTGTTTCGGAAAAAAGAGTGGTATTCTATAAAAATCCGCCAGTTCTTGCAGGAGCAGTCATGCTGGTTGCCGGAATCATCAGTATTTTTACGGGAGTATCGCACGGAAGTGCCATATACGGAGTTGTGCGGCTTTTGGCAATGGCATTGTGGGTGATTCTTTTAATGCAGATGGAGGAAGAGACAGGTCAAGCTGCATTATCTGTTTTGCCGTCGGCAGCGGTACTTATGGTGGGAATTTCTGCATTGTTGTATGTGATTCCTGATACCAGAGGATTTATTTCCTCCAACCATCGTCTGGCAGGATTTTTTCAATATTCCAACACGATGGCATTGTTTTTGCTGATCGCATTGATCGTGTTTACGATGGACGGTGCGTTTGAGAGGCAGAAAAAATGGAAAAAGTACGGATGCCCGGTGGTTTTACTGGGAGGACTGCTTTGGACGGGAAGCCGTACGACATTTGTGCTGATGTTGGTGGTGATGGTTCTTTTTATCTGCAAATATCAGGCGGTACGCAGACAATATTCCATCATGCTCGGTGTCGGAATCGTGGGAGCGGCAGGATATGCGGTGATTTCGGGAAATATGGCATCTGTCGGACGATTCTTAACGGTTTTTGGAAAGTCCAGTACGCTTTTGGGACGTTTTCTGTATTGGATTGACGGTTTCAAACTCCTGATCAAGCACCCATTCGGGCTTGGATATATGGGATACAGTTATATCAATCCATCCATACAGACAGGAATGTATACGGTAAAATACATACATAATGAATGGCTTCAGATGGCATTGGATTACGGTGTGATCTTCCTGCTGGCATTCGTGTATCTGTTTATTCACCAGCTTAGGAAAACAAAAGGGATGGCACGTTGGATTCTGATTGTGACCGGAATTCATATGGTGATGGATTTTGATCTGCAGTATGTTGTGATTATACAGATTCTGTTAGCCTGCATGAATTGGCATGAGGGAGAGAAGAAGGAATGCTTCTTTGGTGAAAAGGCATGGGAAAAAGCGGTCGTAGCTGCGGTATCGGTGCTTTGCGGCGGATTGTTCCTGTGGCTTGGCATTGCAGATGCGTGCTCTGCGGCAAAGGCGTATGATGCGTCTGCTGCAATCTTCCCGTGGAGAGTCGAAGTAAAAGAACAGCAAATGCTCGCTTCGCGTTTGGAAAATGAGTTTGAGGACTATGCAAAACAGACGTTAAAATTAAATCCTTATGATGCGGCGGCGTATGATATTCTGGCACTGGTTGCAAATGAGAAAAAGGACTATCCGAAGATGGTTGAGTATAAAAAACAAGCCGTGCTGTTACAGAAATATCGTACAGAAGAATATGACGATTATGTTTCTATGCTGAAGACAGCCATAGACTCCTGCGAAAACCGGGATTCAGAGGAGTACAAAAACTACGTGGACGAATTGCTCACCGTAGACATCATCCTTGCGGAGGTAAAAGAAAACACGCATCCGCTCGCCTATCGGATTTATGATAAACCTAATTTTAATTTATCGAAAGAATCGCAGAAATACATCGCTCAATTCAAATAAACAATACGGTGCGAAACTTCATTTCGCACCGTATTTTCTTGTCTGAAAAGTTAAATTGTGATATAATGTGTGCAAGCAATGAGCAGTGCCACCAAAAGAAAACAAAAAATGTTGTGCTTGCACAAGACATTTTTTGTTTCCTTTTGGTGATAGGGCGAATGCCCGTCAGTCTGGAAAATCAAAGATTTTCCAGACCTGCACTACAGAATAAATATAAAAATATAATGAGTAAAGAGTAATAAAAAGACATTGCCTTGCTCACTCATCACTGCACCTTACAGGAGGACAACCATGATCATACGCACAACAGAACTAAAACCCTTAGAAGAAGAATACGCAAAAGAAGGAAACCGCTGCGTCCTCTTCTATGGAGAAGATACAAGTCAGAGAGAGCAATTGCTCCGCTATTTCATACAGGATAAAAAAGCCTTTTACTATCGGGCAAGACCGGCATCGGCAAAACAGCAGCTTGCTATGATGGGCGAACAGATTGCCGACCAGTACGAGGTCGGACTTCAAAAATATACGTACGATGAGTATTTTAACCGTGTAAAAAGCGGAAACCCGACAAAATTAGTCGTAATCATCGATGAGTTTCAGTACATAGCCAAGAATGACGAGAGTTTTATGAAAAGTATTATAAAACTCAAAGCCAAAAGACTGTATCCGGGACCGGTATTGATCGTTCTGGCAAGCTCCGCCTGCAAGTGGATAGAAAACGACAGCGAAGAATTTTTAAGTGAATATACAAAAAAGATTGACTGCAGGGTGCGTCTGCGGGATATGAACTTTTTGGAACTGGTGAGAGCATTGCCGGAATATTCCGTCAGCGAATCCGTACAGACTTATGGTGTGATTGGCGGAACCGATGCCTATGTGAACCTTTGGAATGCAAAGAAGGATGTCAGATACAATATCTGCCGTCTGGTGTTGTCGCAAAACGGTGCGTTGTTTCATGAGGCACAGAGAGTTATCGGCAGAGATCTGCGAGAGCTTTCCGTGTACAATACGATTCTGTGCTCTATGGCAGGCGGCAACCGGAAATTAAACGATCTGTTCCATGATACCGGATATTCCCGTGCGAAAATCAGCGTATATCTGAAAAATCTTATGGCATACGACATTGTGGAGAAAGTCCGTGTGTTTGAAACGGGCGGATGGGATAATGCACAAAAGGGCTTATATCAAATAAAAAATACATTTATTAATTTTTGGTTTAAGTTTGTATACCCACATATGAGCAGTCTTTATACCATGACGCCGGATGAATTCTATACGAAGTACATCGAGCCGGATTTCGATGCGTATCTGAACCGTTATTTTGTGGCAGTGTGCAGGGAATATCTGCAACTGATGAACCAGTATGAACGTCTGCCGATCAAAGCGGTCAAGATGGGAACGTGGATCGGGAAAAAGGGCAATATTGATATTGTCGTACAAAATGCCCAGAGAGAGAATCTTGTGGCAATCTGCAACTGGTCGGAAGAAAAACTCACCGATGAGATGTGCAGGGAACTGCTCGTTTCCATGAAACAGGCAAAGATCAAAGCAGAAAAATATTACCTCTTTTCCGCAAAAGAATTTGATGAGGCGGTAACTAAACGGGCAGAGGAACATCCGGAATTTGTTCTGGTAGATATGAAAGAGTTGTAGGAGTAATTATGGCGAAAGCGTTATATATTGCGGAGAAACCAAGCGTGGCACAGGAGTTTGCAAAGGCTCTGAAAATCGATGTAAAGAATCACAACGGCTACAAAGAGGGTGATACGGCAATCATTACATGGTGTGTCGGCCATCTTGTCACGATGAGTTATCCCGAAGTTTATGATGAAAAATACAAAAAATGGAGTTTGCAGACCTTGCCGTTTTTGCCGGAAAAATTTCTGTACGAAGTCATTCCGTCGGCGGCAAATCAATATAAGATTGTGGAATCCCTGCTAAAGCGTGAGGATGTGGATACGATTTATGTCTGTACGGACTCCGGGCGTGAGGGGGAATACATTTACCGTCTGGTAGATCAGATGGCAGGTGTTACCGGAAAGGTCAGAAAACGGGTGTGGATCGATTCCCAGACGGAGGAAGAAATCCTGCGTGGAATCCGTGAGGCAAAGGATTTGTCGGAGTATGACAATCTGTCTGCCTCTGCCTATTTACGTGCAAAAGAAGATTACCTGATGGGAATTAATTTTTCCAGACTGCTGACACTGAAATACGGAAATACGATTGCAAATTATCTGCATGAACGCTATACGGTGGTATCCGTCGGAAGAGTCATGACCTGCGTACTCGGAATGGTGGTCAGAAGAGAGCGGGAAATCCGTGAATTCGTAAAAACACCGTTTTACCGCGTGGTGCAGACGTTGGATATTCAAGGGGCAAAGGTCGACGGCGAGTGGAAAGCGGTCGAGGGAAGTTCCTATTTCGGCTCGCCAAAGCTGTATAAGGATAACGGCTTTTTGGAAAAAGAAGAGGCGAAGAACTTTATTACGTCCTTGAGTAAAAACACAGAGTTTACGGAAAACGAGAACGGACAAACGGTTCAACAGACGCCGGAGTCAGAGGCAGCTATTGCAAAGATTGAAAAGAAGAAAGAACAAAAGAAGCCGCCTCTTTTATATAACCTGGCAGAATTGCAAAATGACTGTTCAAAATTCTTTAAGATCAGTCCCGATGAGACA
This sequence comes from uncultured Lachnospiraceae bacterium, assembly GCA_934351705.1. Lineage (GTDB taxonomy): Bacteria > Bacillota > Clostridia > Lachnospirales > Lachnospiraceae > Maccoyibacter. The sequence goes on along the minus strand of CAKRJK010000053.1, from coordinate 3,963 downwards.
TTGCGTATTGTGCAGGAGCTTTATGAAAAAAAATTAGTCACTTATCCGAGAACGGATGCGAGGGTGCTCTCAAGTGCCGTGGCAAAAGAGATCAGCAAAAATATTAAAGGTTTATTTTATATTCCGGGTGTCAAACCGTATGCGGAACACATTATGGAGGAGGGACTTTATAAGGGAATTGCCAAGACACGTTACGTCAACGACAAGCAGATTACAGACCACTATGCGATCATTCCGACAGGTCAGGGAATTTCCGCGTTAAAAGGACTAAACCCGTTATCGGTCAAGGTCTACGAAGTTATTACCAGAAGATTTCTGGCAATCTTTTACCCGCCTGCGGTCTATCAGAAGGTGTCGCTTGTGACACAGATAGAAAACGAACAGTTTTTCTCAAACTTCAAGGTGCTTGCGAATCCGGGGTATCTGAGTGTGATGAATTACTCGTTTTTTAAGAAGAAAAAAGAAGAGAAAGAGGAAAATGAGCAGGAGACAGAGGAGAGTATCTGTGATGAACAGCTTTTAGAACTGATCACTTCTTTAAAAAAGGGAATGCAGATTCCGGTCACACAGATGTATATCAAAGAGGGCGAGACTTCCCCTCCGAAACGATACAATTCCGGTTCTATGATTCTTGCGATGGAAAATGCGGGACAGTTGATCGAGGACGAGGAGCTGCGGGCTCAGATTAAGGGAAGCGGCATCGGAACCTCCGCAACCAGAGCGGAAATTTTGAAAAAATTAGTCAATAATAAATATCTGGCACTGAATAAAAAGACGCAGATCATTACACCGACATTGTTAGGGGAGATGATTTATGATGTGGTAAATGCGTCAATCAGACCGTTGTTAAATCCTGATTTAACAGCGAGCTGGGAAAAAGGGCTGACCTATGTTGCCCAGGGAAGTTTAACGAGCGAGGAATACATGGTGAAGCTGAACGGATTCATTGAACGAAGAACCGATGCAGTGCTGAAACTGAACAATCAATATGCGTTGCGTGGATATTTTGATAAGGCGGCGGTATATTATAAAAAATAAGGAGGAGGTACAATGAAAAAGAAATTTTGGGTTATGCTGCTCACTGTCTGTATGCTGTTTTGTCTGACACCTTTGACGGCGAAAGCGATGAGCATTGATATTGATCTTACGATCATCGGTGCAGGCAAGCTGACGCTGGAGGTCGAAAGCGGTGACAGCATTGACAATGTAAAACAAAAGATTCAGGATAAGATCGGGTGTCCACCGGATCGACAACAACTGTTTTTTAAGGATAAGGAGCTTCAGGATGGCAGAACACTTGCGGATTACAATATCCAAAAGGAAAGTACCTTGAAGCTGGTGTTGAAATCGAAGGGTGATGTTCCGGTTATCAACGGATTGACAGACCAAAGTACATATTGCGGCAGCGTGAGCTTTACGGTTTCGGATGATGACGGTATTGCGAGTGTGATTGCAGGCGGGAATGTGCTGACGACAGATGCCGAAGGGAAATATACGATTCCTGCGGGTGCCGGAAAGGTGACGGTTGTTGTGACCGATAGTGTAAACAACAAAACACAAATGGTTGTAACGGTGAATGACGGACATCGTTTTGAATACATCGGGGCAGATGTAAATTCCGGCCAGAAATGCAAGGTCTGCGGATATGTGCTGGCGGCTACGAAGAAATTGCCTCCGGAAATGCTAGAGGGAAACGGAATTACTGTAAATGCAGGAGAGAGTAAGGAGTTGTCGTTCCGTTCGAGTGCGGAATTTTCGGATTTTCTTTATGTGGAATTTGATGGGAAGGTGTTGGATGAGAGCAATTACACCAAACGGGAAGGAAGTACAATTATTACGTTGAAACCGCAGTTTGTGGTGGCACTGTCTTGTGGGGAGCATACGTTGAAGATTGTTTCGGCAAACGGAACGGCTGCGGCGGCTTTTTATGTGGCGCAAGGGCAGGCGGAGGTTGTTCAGACGGTTGCATCTCCGAAAACGGGTGATGGCGGTAATGTGGCTGGTTTATTTATCATGTTGTTCGGGGGTGTTGGGTTCATGGTTTCGGCTGTTTGTGGCAGACGGCACAAATGGCGTTAAATTAAAAAATGATTTAGGTTTTGTTTTGCCGGGGGATATTGCCTGCGGATGATGTGGGATGATATGCATCGGAGAATACAAGACGAAAACTTTTTAGTGGCAGTAAATAGACGTCCGTACAAACGCTATCGAACCGCAGTATCAGAAACTCGGCACTTATGTGCCTCAAACAGTCTGATACTGCGGTTGCGTTTGTACGGACGTCTATAACTGCCACACAAAAGTTTTTGTAAATGTATTTTCCGATGCATATCATCCCACATCATCCGCAGGCAATATTTTGGCGGTGGGACAAAGAGCTATTAGTGTATTAGTCTATTAGGAGTGGCTTTGGTGCCGGGTGTATTTCTTTGATGGGCGGTAGCACATCAAGGCAATAAAGATTAAAAGTGCGGTGATACCGAGGCTGAGCGGGTATGCCATCATGATGGTACGGAAGGTTCTGTGTGACGGAAATACGGTGTAGATCCAGACGATTCGAACGACACAGACACCGATGACTGTCAGGATGGCGGGAGCAAGTGAAATTCCGAATCCTCTCAGGTAGCCGGACATATTTTCGTAGAGCATACTGAATGTGTATGCCGCGAAGATTAAGAGCAATCTTGTATAGCCGAGTTCGATCACCTGTGGATCGTTACTGAACAGGGACAGGAGGGATTTTCCGGCAAAAAGGACGAGGAGGATGGTGGTTGCGGAGGCGATCGCATCTTCTATCAGACACAGGATCAATGTTTTTCTGCAACGCTCCATCTGTCCGGCACCGACATTCTGACCGACGAAGGTGGTGCAGGCCTGACTGAAGGAATTTAGTACGTCGTATGCAAAAATCTCGATGTTGAAGGCGGCACTGGAGGCTGCAATGACAACGGTTCCGAGACTGTTGATCGCAGATTGTATTACAATGTTTGCAATGGCAAAGACTGCACCCTGAATGCCGGCAGGAAAACCGATTTTCATAATTCTGGAAAGGCTTGTTTTATCTATTTTTAAATCTTTTACTTCAACGTGGATACATTGGTCTGTGCGTGTGAGTTTTACAAACAAAATGACAGAGCTTACGATGTTGGAAAGAACCGTAGCTACGGCAACTCCGTTTACGGTCATTTTCAGCACGATGACAAAAAAGAGGTTTAACAATACGTTTAACACGCCGGAAAAAGCGAGAACCCGCAGAGGGATTTTGGTATCACCGACGCTTCTAAAGATTGCAGCCTCAAAGTTGTACAATAAGATTGCAGGCATTCCCAACAGGTAAATTCTGATATAGAGAAGAGCGTATGGGAGGACATCCGCAGGGACATTCAGCAGGGAAAGTAATGCGCCGATCCCCAATTCGCCGAGTACCGCAATGAGGACACCGCCTACAAGTGCCATAATAATTGAAGTGTGAACCGCATGGTGGACTGTGTCATCGTCACCGTGTCCGATCGCATTTGCAATCACGACGTTTGCGCCCAGAGTAATTCCGATAAAAAGATTTAAAAGGAGACCGATAATCGGACTGTTTGCACCGACTGCGGCAACGCAGAGCGTTCGCTTTGCTCCTGTAAAATTGCCGACGATGGCAATATCCGAAGCGTTAAACAACTGTTCTAAGATTCCCGTTGCCGCTACAGGCAGAGCATATGTCGGGAGCTTGTTCCAGATAGGACCGTTGAGCATATCCATTTTTTGAGTTGCATTTCTTTGTTTCATTTTCTGTTCACCTTAATTCTTAATCCTAATTTTACAATCCTCTATTCTAGCACCAAATTTTTTTTGTTGCAAATTTGTTTTTCACGATTAGAGGTATGAGGATTTGATGTGCATATATTGATAAAAACAGATGGGTAGGTGGAGGAGATTCGGGAGGTGAGACGGCAAATCTTTTGCTCTTAGTGG
>CAKRJK010000052.1 GCA_934351705.1 uncultured Lachnospiraceae bacterium | reverse complement strand
GGAACAGTGTTCCATGCATTTTTGGGAGAAAAACTTCCGGATTGGAAGGCTGCGGCAAGTCTGGTGCGTAAGATTGCAGAAAATTATAAACTGCCGTATTACACTATATCACCGACCTATTCCATCTGCAAAGAACACGGTTATATCGCAGGGGAACATCTCCAGTGTCCGCGCTGCGGACAAGAGGCGGAGGTATACAGCCGGATTACCGGTTACTATCGTCCGGTACAGAACTGGAATGACGGAAAAGCACAGGAGTACAAGAACCGTAAACTTTACGATGTGGAAACCTCCGAATTAAAACGGGTAAAGACAAATATTGTGACGATTTCCCGTAATGATGTCAAGGTAGAACCGCAGGAGAACATGAAATATCTGTTTACCACAAAAACCTGTCCGAACTGTGCAATAGCAAAAGAAATGTTATCGGGTGAAAACTACCAGGTGATTGACGCCGAAGAGAATCAGGAACTGGTTCAAAAGTATGGCGTTATGCAGGCACCGACGCTTGTAGTCATCGAGAACAGCAAGGCAAAAAAATACGTGAATGCTTCTAATATCAAGAAATATGTAGAAACAAAATAATCCCATAAAACATGATCAAATCGCCATATCAAAAACAGACATCTGATATGGCGGTTTGTTATGTCTGACCGGAAATATCAAAAGCCATTGACAATTTTTATTACAATAGATACTGAAAGAAAAGACGTAAATTATGGAATACAATAAAAAGATCATCTTAAAAAACGGAAAAGAACTTTGTCTGAGAAACGGTGCAAAAGCTGACGGAAGTGCTGTGCTTGAAATTTTTAATCTAACACATGAGGAAACAGATTTTTTGCTTACGTACCCGGATGAAAATAGTTTTAATGCAGAGCAGGAAAAACAATTTTTGGAAAAAAAGAAAGAAAGTGAGAATGAGATCGAGATACTTGCCTTTGTTGACGGTAACATTGTCGGAACTGCAGGAATTGAGGCTGTTGGAACAAAAGACAAGCTAAAACACCGGGCAGACTTTGGCATCAGTATATCAAAAGAATACTGGGGTATGGGAATAGGGAAAGCATTGACAGAAGCGTGCATAGAGTGTGCGAAAGAAGCGGGCTATGTCCAATTAGAACTTGAGGTTGTGGCGGAGAATACAAGAGCAATTTCTCTCTATAAAAAAGAAGGATTTGTAGAATACGGACGCAATCCGAAAGGCTTCCACTCCCGAATCAGCGGATTTCAGGAAGTCGTACATATGTTGTTAGAGCTGTAAGCAGATAAAATTCCGTTTCCGGGCATACGAAATGATGAATCACAGTTGCGGTACACCCATTCCCATGATACAATAAATATGGTTTATTATGCCATCAGGATAAGCACGAAAGTGAGGTTAAAAGATGACAATTTTAATCAAAAACGGACATATTGTTGATCCGGATACCAAAACAGATGAAGTAGCGGACATCTTCTTATCAGCGGGAAAAATAACAGAAGTTGGAAAACAGTTAAAGCACACCGCCGATAAAGTCATAGATGCAAAAGGCTGTTACGTGATGCCGGGATTTATTGATCTGCATGTGCATTTGAGAGATCCGGGCTTTGAACATAAAGAAACCATCGAGACCGGAATGGCGGCGGCGGCAAGAGGAGGCTATACGACGATCCTCGCCATGCCAAACACAAAGCCGGTAGTGGATGATGCCGATGTTGTCAAATACGTTCACAAAAAAGCAGAGAGCGAAGGAACAGCACGTGTTTTACAGATCGGAGCCGTGACCAGAGGACAAAAAGGCGAGGAGCTGGCAGACATTCGGGGAATGGTAGAGGCGGGAAGTCCTGCCATCAGCGAGGACGGCAAATCCGTCATGAACACAAAATTGTACCGCGAGGGAATGCGGGTGGCGGCAGAATGCAGCATACCTGTTTTTGCACACTGTGAGGATATTCGTCTGGCACAGGGCGGTGCAGTCAACGAGGATGCCAGAGCAAAAGAGTTAGGCTTGCCGGGAATCCCAAATATTGCGGAAGATCTGATTATTGCAAGGGACATTCTGATGGCAAAAGAGATGGGAACGCAACTGCATCTTTGCCATTGCTCCACAAAAGACAGCGTAAGAATGGTAGAGCTGGCGAAAAAAGAAGGATTGCCTGTCACCGCAGAGGTGTGTCCTCATCACTTTACGCTGACAAGTGAAGACATTGTACCGGGCAATACCAACTATAAGATGAACCCGCCGCTTAGAACGGCAGAGGACGTCGAGGCACTAAAAAAAGGATTGAAGAAAAACATCATGGATGTCATTGCGACAGACCATGCACCACATACCAGAGAAGAAAAAAATACAACGATGCAGGAAGCACCGTTTGGAATTGTGGGCTTAGAGACCGCAGCCTCTCTGACATACACGGAACTGGTCAAGAAAAAATATCTGACTGTGATGCAGATGGCAGAGAAAATGAGCCTCAATCCGGCAAGGATCATCGGACTCGACAGAGGCAGTCTGGCAGTAGGAAAATATGCGGATGTGGTTATTTTTGATCCGAAGGCAACCTACACAGTCCATGCGAAGGATTTTGCATCAAAGGGAAGAAACACGCCGTTTGACGGACGCGAAGTGTGCGGTAAAGTAAAAATGACAATTTACAATGGTAATATTGTATATGACAGTGAGACAGAATAGAGAATACAGGAGAGAATCATGATTAATAAGCTGGTAACTAAGATTCAGAAAACAAATGCACCGATTGTAGTAGGCTTAGATCCGATGCTGAACTATATTCCGAAGCATATCCAAAAGAAATCATTTGAGGAGTATGGCGAGACATTAGAGGGAGCGGCAGATGCAATCTGGCAGTTCAATAAAGAAATTGTAGACGCAACCTATGATCTGATTCCGGCGGTAAAACCGCAGATTGCAATGTATGAGCAGTTCGGAATTGAGGGACTCAAGGCTTTCCAAAAGACAGTAGACTATTGTCATGAGAAAGATCTGATCGTCATCGGGGATGTCAAGCGAGGAGACATCGGTTCCACATCCGCAGCATATGCAGTAGGACATCTCGGCAAGGTTCAGGTCGGAGACAAGATGTATTCTGCGTTTAACGAGGATTTTGCAACCGTCAATCCGTATCTTGGAACAGACGGAATCAAACCGTTTGTCGATGTGTGCAAGGAGGAGAAAAAAGGACTGTTTATTCTGGTTAAGACCTCAAATCCTTCCAGCGGGGAATTCCAGGACCGTTTCATCGACGGAAAACCTCTTTATGAACTGGTAGGAGAAAAAGTGGCAGAGTGGGGTGCTGACCATATGGGAGATTCCTACAGCTATATCGGAGCAGTTGTCGGAGCAACTTACCCGGAAATGGGGAAAGTATTAAGAAAAGTAATGCCAAAGAGTTTTATTCTGGTTCCGGGATACGGAGCACAGGGAGGAAAGGGAGCAGACCTGGTTCACTTCTTTAACGAGGACGGACTCGGAGCGATCGTCAATTCTTCCCGCGGAATCATCGCAGCTTATAAGCAGGAACAGTATGCAAAATTCGGTGAAGAACATTTTGCGGAGGCATCCAGAGCTGCCGTGGAGGCTATGATCGCGGATATCAACGGGGCATTACAGGCATCAAAGTAGATAGGAGAAGGAGAATGTCGCAAAAGAACAGAGAAAAGGCAATCGTCATTCGACAGGAAGAAATCGCAAACGGAATTTACAGTATGTGGATCAAAACCGATGAGATTGCTCAAAATGCAAAGGCAGGACAATTTGTGGATATTTACAGTCGTGACGGCAGCAGGATACTGCCGAGACCGATCAGTATCTGCGAGCTGGACAAAGGGGACGGTTCTATCCGGATTGTCTATCGTGTAGCGGGAAAAGGTACGGAGGAATTTTCCGGTCTGGTCGCGGGAAGACATATCGAGATTATGGGACCGCTCGGAAACGGATTTCCGACAAAGAGCAAATCTGCATTTCTGATAGGCGGAGGAATCGGAATCCCGCCAATGTTGGAATTGGCAAAAACTCTGGATTGCGAGAAACAGATGATTTTGGGGTATCGTGATGAACTGTTTTTGGCAGAGGAATTTGAAAAATACGGCGAGGTTTATGTCGCTACGGAAGACGGCAGTGCGGGAGTTAAAGGAACCGTGCTGGATGCGATAAAAGTAAATAAATTAAATGCAGACATCATTTATGCCTGCGGTCCGAAAGCCATGTTAAAGGCATTGAAAGAGTATGCGAAAGAACAGAACATGGAATGCTGGATTTCGCTTGAGGAGCGTATGGCTTGCGGAATCGGAGCCTGCCTTGCGTGTGTCTGCAAGACAAAGCACCGTGATGATCACACCAATGTACACAATAAAAGAATTTGCAAAGAAGGACCGGTATTTCTTGCAGAGGAGGTGGAGCTGTAATGAACATGAGAATTGATCTGGCAGGGGTAACATTGAATAACCCGATTATGACAGCCTCCGGTACATTCGGTTCGGGTGTGGAGTATTCCGAATTTGTGGATTTGAACCGTTTAGGAGCGGTTGTGACAAAAGGCGTAGCCAATATTCCGTGGGAGGGCAATCCGACACCGCGTGTTGCGGAGGTTTACGGCGGAATGCTTAATGCCATCGGCCTGCAGAATCCGGGAATTGATATTTTTATAGAGAGAGATATTCCTTTTTTGAAACAGTTTGATACAAAGATCATTGTCAATGTCTGTGGAAAAAGTATGGAGGACTACTGCAAGGTAGTGGAAAAATTATCCGATCAGCCGATTGATATGCTGGAGAGTAACATTTCCTGCCCAAACGTAAAAGAAGGCGGAATTGCTTTCGGACAGAATGCACAATCGGTGGAAATGATCACAAAAGAAATCAAGAAGTATGCAAAACAGCCCGTCATTATGAAGCTGAGTCCGAATGTAACGGACATTACCGAGATGGCGAGAGCGGCAGAGGCAGGAGGTGCGGATGTTGTATCCCTGATCAACACGCTGACAGGCATGAAGATTAATATACATAATCAGAAATTCGCACTTGCAAACAAAACAGGCGGGTTGTCGGGACCTGCGGTACACCCAATCGCGGTGCGTATGGTGTATCAGGTCGCACAGGCGGTACAGATTCCGGTAATCGGAATGGGCGGCGTGCAGACTGCGGAAGATGCGATTGAAATGATGCTCGCGGGAGCAACGGCAGTATCGGTCGGAACGGCGAATTTCAATAACCCGATGGCAACGATCAACATTTTGGACGGAATCCGCAGCTATATGGCGGAGTATGGAATTGCAGATGTCCGTGAGCTGATAGGAGCCGTAAAAGAATAAAAATAACGAAAAAAGGCGGAGGTTTAACATAAAATGGAACAGTATAAGCAGGAATTTATTGAATTTATGGTGGAAAGCGAAGTGTTGAAATTCGGTGAATTTACATTAAAAAGCGGACGAAAATCACCGTTTTTCATGAACGCGGGAGCATATGTGACAGGAAGTCAGCTTCGCAGACTGGGAGAGTATTACGCGAGAGCAATCCATGAGAATTACGGAGATGATTTTGATGTGCTGTTTGGACCGGCATATAAAGGAATCCCGCTTTCTGTTGCAACAACAATCGCATACAGTGAATTATACGGAAAGGACATTCGCTATTGTTCAAACCGAAAAGAGATCAAAGACCACGGGGATACGGGAATCCTGTTGGGAAGTAAGATCAAAGACGGAGACCGCATTGTCATCATAGAAGATGTTACGACATCGGGAAAATCCATCGAGGAGACATTTCCAATCATACAGGCACAGGGCGATGTCACGATCGTGGGACTGATGGTTTCGCTGAATCGCATGGAGCGTGGCAAAGGTGAGAAGTCCGCATTGGAAGAAATTCGTGAGACGTACGGATTTGAGACAAATGCGATCGTATCCATGAAGGATGTGGTAGAACATCTTTACAATCGTCCTTGTCAGGGAAAAGTTGTCATTGATGATACATTAAAAGAGGCAATTGATCAATACTATAAAGAGTACGGAGTGAAATAGGAGGAGAATATGAACGAAAAAGCATACAAAACAATGGGACGCAGCGGAGCGGGCAATTTAGCTCTCGGTATTATTATCATGGTAACAGGAATTATTTGCGGAGTGATGTCAATCATAAGTGGAGCGAAGTTGTTACATGACAAAAAAGAAATTATGTTTTAGGTGGATTCTGTTTTTTTGCTACCTATTACTGTTAAGCTATTTTCTGTTTTTTGCAGAAATTATGGGCAGGTCGAACATTGCAAGAACCTATCATTACAATCTGGTTCCGTTCTTAGAAATTAAGAGATTTATCATGTATCGGAAAAAGCTGGGAATGACGGCGGTATTAGTGAATTTGCTGGGCAATATCGTAGCGTTTCTTCCGTTTGGCTTTTTTTTGCCGGCATTAAGTAAGAAAAACAGAAGTTTTTGGCATACAACTTTGTTGAGCTTTGAATTTAGTTTGTTGATTGAGTGTACGCAGCTGATTTCCAAAGTGGGAAGTTTTGATGTGGACGATTTGATTCTGAATACGCTCGGAGGAAGTCTCGGCTATCTTTGCTTTTGCATAGCCAGAGCTTGGAAAAATAGAAATGAAAAGAAAAAGAAGAAAAAATAAAAATTACAAATTTACAGAGAAAAAAAGATCGGTCCGCGGTATCTGTGCCTGTGTGGGAGCGGGAATATCCATTTTGATGTTTTTTGTCATGATAGGAAATGCGATCGGTCAGGCAGGAAACGGCGGTGCATATCTGGGAGGTCTGGGTGTGATCGCACTCTTTATCGGCGTGGCATCGTTTATCGAAGCGGTTCAGGCGGTACAGGAGAAAAATACATTTAAGACCGTTCCTTATCTTGGAGTGGGACTTTCCGGTGTTGTCACCGTGGCGTGGATTATATTGTATTTATTGGGAATTTTATTATAGAAAGAGAAGCCTATGGATGAGAAACAAAAAAGATTAAAACAGCAGATGGATTTTATCCTGGAACTGGACAAAATTAAAGCTATCCAGCGCCAGACATATCTTGCCGACGGCTCCAGATACGAAAATGATGCGGAGCATTCGTGGCATCTGGCATTGATGTGCTTTACACTTGCGGAATATGCAAACGAACCGATCGACGTGTTAAAGACCATGAAAATGGTATTATTGCATGACGTGGTAGAGATTGACGCCGGAGATACCTATGCTTACGATACCGCAGGGAACGAGACAAAAAGAGCCAGAGAACTTGCGGCGGCAGAGCGTATCTTTCATATTTTGCCAGAAGATCAGGCGGCAGAGTATCGGGCACTTTGGGACGAATTTGAGGAAATGGAGACGGCGGAGTCTAAGTTTGCGAATATGTTAGACCGGACACAGCCTGTACTTTTGACGGACGCGGCAGACGGAAAATCATGGAAGTCGCACGGCGTTCACGAATCATGGCTTTTAAAACGCAATGAGAGAAGTCATGAGGGATCGGAGACATTTTGGGCGGCAGTTCGTGAAATGATTGATGAGAATGTAAAAAAAGGCAACTTGATTAAAGATGAATAGAGAGGAAGAGTATGGAGTACGAAGACATCAAAGAGAGATATGAATTGGTGACAGAGCGAATCGAAGCGATTGTTACCGAAGAAAATGTAAAAGAACCGTATCTTGATTACTTCAAGAAAACAGCGGGCTTTTTACAGAAATTAAATCAAACTTTTACATTTGCGAGAGAGGGAAAGCTAAAAGAAGAATCTCTTGAAGCATTAAAGAAAAGAAATGAGTTCTTCTATCAGGATATATTTGAGGAGAACTACGAGAGAAGTTATGCAAACCCGGCTTACGCTGTGGAAGTGTTCGGGGAAGAGTTTGGCGGAATCTTAAGTTTTTTGTATGCGGAACTCCGCGGATGTATCGGTTTTGCTTATGAGCAGCGGATGCAGGCACTGACGATTTTCTTTGAATTCTTTGTGGAGATTTACGGCATTTTTGAACAGGAACCGATTGATAAGCGGGAGATAGAGCAGACGATTTACTGGTTTTACCATGATTACAGTGAGCTTTTTGTGGAACGCAATGTGCGTGAGATGGTAGATCCGGAACTCGATTTTTTTACAAATCTGGTAATGAATGCCGATTTATCGGATATGCGCTATCTGTACCAATACGGAGAGTATATTTCCGACAGTGAAATTACGATGGCAGAGTTTCTTTTGAAAATGGACAAAGACAAGATACAGTCTATGGCGGATACTTATACCGAGGGATACCGCATAGGATTTGTGAATATGGGCGTAGACCTGTCTAAGAAAAAGACAGTGCAGATCCATTACCCGATCGGATTTGAGCGTGTGGTACGTGCGGCGATTAAGAATTTTGAAAAGATGGGATTAAAGGCAACGATTTCCAGAGATCCGGTCTCATCATTCTTTAACAGAGGCAACGGAAAGCGAAACGCATATACTCCGGCA
>CAKRJK010000051.1 GCA_934351705.1 uncultured Lachnospiraceae bacterium | reverse complement strand
CATCACAGTCGTTTGCACTGCGGTATCGGTCAAGACATTTCGTTGGGAATAGGAGGTGCGTCATATGGAAATGAATCAGAAACATCAGTGTGAGGAGAAAAAAAGAAAAAGATTATATAAAATAGGAATGTTTGCAAAGATGAACCACATCTCGATCAAAACCCTGCGTTATTATGACGAACAGGATCTGTTAAAGCCTGCTTATATCGATGAGGAAAACGGCTATCGGTATTATTACTCAAGCCAGATTGCAGATTTACACCGGATACAGGCGTTGAAAAACATGGGGTTTTTGCTGGAGGAAATCAAAGAAATCCAAAACGGAAAATCCGAAAAAAGTCTGTTACAGGCAAAGAAACAATCCATTCTAAAAGAGATCGCAAGTCTGACAGGAAAACTTGCACAGGTGGAGCAGGCACTCTCAGAGGAAATCACTGAGAATCCCGAACATGTATTGATCAAGAGTATCCCGGAGGTTATAGTGGCATCCATGCGAAGGCGGATTGACACCTATGATGATCTGTTTTATTTAATGCCGGAAATGGGAGCGGAGATGGAGCGTCTGGGCTGTGAATGTGCCGTACCGGAATACTGTTTTACACTCTACCCCGAAGCGGGATATAAGGAGGAGCAGATTCTGGTGGAGGCATGCGAGGCGGTCACAGAGAAAAAAGAGGATTCGGAATTGCTTCAATTTAAAGTTTATCCCGAAGTGAAAGAAGCCGCTTGCCTTTTCCATCGGGGAAGTTACGAGAATTTACCGTACTCTTTTTCAAAGATTATCAATTATATAGAGGAAAACGGATATGAAATTATCGGAAGTATACGGGAATCCTACATTGACGGAGCATGGAATCAGGATTCGGAGGAAAAGTGGCTGACCGAGATTCAGATTCCGGTACAGAAGTGCAAATAAAATAATGAAGAAATTCTTAAAAATAGAAGAATCCGTTTGAACATAAAACGGGCTGGTGTTATCATCGTAGGTATGTAAAGAGATTATAACATCGGTCTGTTTTGCTTTTGTGATATTTGAAATGATTGTAAGTAGGGCAGAATTCGGATAGAAAAGGAGAGCGTCATGATTCGCAAAGTAACAGAAAAAGACAGGGACATTTTTATTGAGTTGATGGATGAGTTTTATCATTCAGACGGAGTTCATCACACACTTCCGAAGCACTATTATGAAAAGGCGGCAGAGGAGGCAATCAAAGATTCTCCTTATATGACCGCATATCTGATTGAGAGTGAAGGCGGCGTCGCAGGATACGGACAGTTGTCCTTTACCTATTCTACGGAGGCGAGCGGTATGGTTGTATGGATTGAAGAATTGTACATCCGACCAGAGTTCCGGGGAAGGGGACTTGGAACAGCGTTTTTTGACAAAATATTCACAATGTATCAAAACAAGGCTGCAAGATTCCGGCTGGAGATTAATCCGGATAACGAAGGGGCAAGAAGATTATATGAGAGCCTCGGATTTGAAAGTCTGGGCTATGAGTCGATGGTGATTGAAAAAGGATGTTAATAGTATGAGGGAAGAGATTTTAGTTGTTGACGATGAGAAAGAGATTGCGGATTTGATCGAAGTATATCTTAAAAACGACGGGTATGATGTACACAAATTTTATACTGGAGAAGAAGCGTTGCAGAGTATGGAAGAAATCACGCCGGATTTGGCAATACTGGATGTTATGCTGCCGGACATCAGCGGCTTTGCCATCTGCCGGGAAATCAGAAAAAAGTATCTGTTTCCGATTATCATGCTGACCGCAAAAGTGGAAGATGTTGACAAGATTACCGGGCTGACGCTGGGGGCAGATGACTATATCACGAAACCGTTCAATCCGCTTGAATTGATAGCACGGGTGAAAACACAGCTTCGGCGTTACAAACAGTACAATCCGTCGGAAAAAGCAAACGGTGAGATCACCGAGTATCACATTCGCGGTCTGGATATTTCAAAACAAAGCCACAAATGTTCTTTAAACGGCGAGGAACTGAATCTGACACCGATAGAATTTGATATTTTGTGGTACCTGTGCGAACACAGGGATGAGGTGGTTTCCTCTGAGGTATTGTTCGAAACGGTGTGGAAAGAAACCTATCTGGACAGCAACAATACGGTTATGGCACACATTGCAAGACTGCGTGAAAAAATGAAAGAACCGCCGAGAAAACCAAAGTTTGTCAAAACAGTGTGGGGTGTCGGCTACACGATCGAAAGTTAAGGAACCCAATCTATGAAAAAGAAATCTTTCCTATTAAAACAAAGAAAAATTTCAAAGCAGATTTTGAAAAGCTATATCCGCACGCTTCTCATTTTGGCGGCGGGGATGTTTTTTATTTACATGGCGGCGAGATATTATTGCAGAGGCCGTGTCTGGTATCCGGAAGACTCACTTTATCAACAGTTGAAATGGCTTGAGAGTCATGCGGTCACGATAGGATTGTCGGTGTGCTTTTTGGGATGGGGAGTCATTACCTATTTTTATATCTTCCGTTGGATGGGCTATCTGGATGAAGTGACACATGCCTCACAGCAGCTTGTCAATCTGAGTGATGCCCCGATCATATTATCGGAGGAGATAAAACCGATACAGGATGAATTAAACGAGGTAAGACAGCAGGCACTCCGAAGTAAGGAGGCGGCAAGAGAAGCGGAGCAGAGGAAAAATGATCTGATCATCTACCTTGCGCATGATCTGAAAACACCGCTCACCAGTGTGATCGGTTATCTGACACTTTTGCATGATGAGGAGCAGATACCGCAGGAGCTTCAAAGCAAATATCTGGGGATTGCATTGGATAAGGCAGAACGGCTGGAAGAACTGATCAATGAATTTTTTGATATTACAAGATTTAACCTGACTGCGATTCATCTGGAAAAGGAGCGGGTGCATTTGAGCAGGATGTTGGAGCAGATTGCGAATGAATTTTTACCGATTCTCTCGGAACGGGGATTACAGTGGGAGTTGCAAATCGAGCCGGAAATCGAATTTGTCTGTGATATAGATAAATTGGAGCGGGTATTTGATAATTTGATACGCAATGCCGTTTATTACAGTTATCCGAATACAACGATTCGTATGGAACTGTATCTTGAGCAGCAGTGGATTGTTTTTAAGGTACAGAACCGGGGAAAAACAATTCCGCAGGAAAAGCTGGAACATATTTTTGAACAGTTTTTCCGTCTGGATACTTCAAGGTCCTCAAACACAGGCGGAGCCGGACTGGGTCTTGCGATTGCAAAGGAAATCGTGGAGCTGCACGAGGGAACGATTATGGCAAAGAGCAGAGAGGAAAGCATAGAATTTTGCGTCCGGTTCAGACAGAACGCCACAACTTCATAAAAACTTAAGAATTTGCGAAGAAAACAGTAAGGGTTTCGGAAGGAAAAGCGAAAATAGAAAGTCTCTCACCTTGTTATACTAATAAAAAAGACAAAACAGTACAGGCAGGAGGAGAGATTGCATGGAATTACAGTTGATTGATACACAAAGAGTACATCGGGGACCGACACAGCGAAAAAGGAGACAGCAGATACGGCACCGCCGCAGACAACGGTTCGGGAAAAGATTGCTCATGATTGCAGTAATCTTACTGCTGTTTATCGGAGGGACAAAAATGCTGTCCGCAATCAAACCCGCTGTCAACGCATTGACAGGGCGGATGACGGGGGAGGTTGCCGCACCGCAGAAATTAGAATCAAGCGAAGTACACCGGCGTTTAAAAGAGTTGGCAGGGCAGTCCGCACAGTATGAACAGATTTATGAAAATGCAGACAAATATCCCGAAAATCTTCTGGCGGCACTGTGCAACAATCCCGAGATGTTGGAATTTGTACAAGGCTACCTTGAATCCGACGGAAAGGTAACGGGCGGACTGAGACGAAGCGAGAAAAACTCGAACGGAATTCCGCTGCTGCTCCAATGGGATCAGCGTTGGGGATATGCGGCATACGGCGATAACAATATCGGATTATCCGGTTGTGCTCCGACGTGCCTGTCTATGGTGGCGGTCGGTCTGACCGGCAATGAACAGGCAACACCAAATGCGATTGCGGACTATGCGATGAAAGAAGGATATTATGTAGAAGGAACAGGGACAGCATGGAGTCTGATGACCGACGGATGCCGGAAGTTCGGAGTCGTCGGAACAGAGTTGGGCTTAGACAAGGACACGGTGCTGTCCAAACTGAAAAATAAAAAACCGATTATCTGCAGTGTGAGAAGCGGTGATTTCACAACAACCGGTCACTTCATCGTACTGACCGGTGTGGAGGACGGAAAGATCAAGGTCAATGATCCAAACAGCAAGAAGCGAAGCACAAAGCTATGGGAATACGAAAAATTAGAAGGTCAGATCCGCAATCTGTGGGTGTTTGATAAAAAATAAGGAGAAGAGAGAGCGGCTTGAAATCCCGACAAGGTTTTTATATAATAGAAGCGAAATGCACAAAGAGAATAATCAGCGGAGGGATGAAGTCTTATGAAACGTCAGGAAGAAAAGACAAATGTCATGCGTCTCTTAGAACAGAAAAAAATAGATTACAAAAGCTACAACTATGTAGATACCGGTGTTGTGAGCGGCATGGAGGTTGCAGAAGTGCTGGGGCAGAATCCCGACCAAGTGTTTAAAACGCTTGTGACCGTCGGAAAGTCAAAAGAACACTACGTGTTTGTCATTCCGGTGAACCGGGAGCTTGATTTAAAGAAAGCCGCACACAGTGTCAAAGAGAAAAATATAGAAATGCTCAAATCAAAAGAGCTGCTTCCGCTTACGGGCTATATTCACGGCGGCTGTTCACCGATTGGGATGAAAAAGACCTTTTGTACCGTGATCGACAAAAGTGCCGAACAGTTTGAAACGATTGTGTTCAGCGGCGGCAAGATAGGCTATCAGGTAGAGATGAGCCTTGCGGATTTGGGAAAAGTCATCCGCTATACGCTGGATGAAGTGACGGTATAAAAAAGTCTGAATATCCAAAAGACGAAAAAGTAAAAGTGTTGAGAAATGTCGGTATGCAGACCAAAAACCGACAGCGGAGGAAATAAGATGTTTGAGCAGGATTACGTGATGAGGTTGATACATGAGATAGTTCGTACATTGATCATGTTATTGTTTCAACGGGACATTCGCGATGATGAGGAAATTATTTTCAGCAAAGAGGCAAAGGAACTGACCGAGCTGCTGCGAAGATTAGTGGATGAAGGCAGGATTGAAGAGGCGGAAAATCTTCTGGTCGAGGAGATGGAAGACGGAAATCACATGAATTTTGAGGCGGCATTGATGTTTTACGAATATGTGAACCGCAAGGACAACGAGTTTTTGGAGAGCAATCATTTTTCCAGAAAAGAGATTGCGGAGGGAATCGGTTACGCCGCAAGAAATTACGGGTACGAAAGTATCGTAGAACCGCTGTTAGATGACATTCCGGAATAAATACAGATTTCGCAAAAAATAAAGAAAAGAATTGACAAGTCACAAAACATACCGTAGAATAGGAAAACGGATAAGATAAATGCGGGCATGGCGGAATTGGCAGACGCGCTAGATTTAGGTTCTAGTGGGAGACCGTGCAGGTTCAAGTCCTGTTGCCCGTACTAAACTGTTAAGAATGCGGAGTAAAAAGCTATCTGAGGAGGATAGCTTTTGCTGTATAAAATTTCCGATAATTGCATACTTATGAATTTTGTGGAATATAACCAAATTTATTGACAAAAAAGTATGTGTGGTGTTAGAATATACCAAGATATTAGAAAAGAAAGGTTATATATTCAAGGGTGCGAAGAAGCATTGTTAGCAGGAATCGAACCCTTTTTTTATTGCAGGGTAAAGCCGGCAGTAAATATGATCTAAAAAACAAGGAGTGAAAAAGGAAATGAAGAAATATATTGTAAAAAGAATATTTCTTGCCATCGTAACGATTTTTGTCATCAGTGCAATTACATTCTTTGCGATGAACTTAGTACCGGGCGGACCTTTCAACAAAGAAAAAGCATTAAGTCCGGCAATACAGCAGACATTGGAGGAACGGTACAATCTGGATAAACCGGTCTATGTACAGTTCGGTTTGTATATGAAGAATCTGCTGCATGGTGATTGGGGAGTGAGTTTAAAGAGCGGTCGTGATATTTGGACAGATATGTGGACAAAATTCCAGGTGTCGGCAAAGCTCGGAGGTATTGCGGCAATCGTAGCAATCATTATCGGAATTATCTTAGGAAGTGTTGCGGCATTACAGCGTAACAAGATTCCGGACAGAATTATCATTTTCTTTACAACATTGGCAACGGCGATGCCGTCTTTCGTATTGGCAACCCTGTTATTGCTGGTGTTCTGTCTAAGATTGGAATGGGTTCCGGTATGGAGTTCCAGCAATCCGAATTATGTACTTCCGGTTATTGCGTTAAGCCTCTATCCGATGGCATATATCACGCGTTTAACAAAAACAAGTATGTTGGAATCCTTGAATCAGGATTATGTTCGTACGGCAAGGGCAAAGGGCGTAAGCCAGAGAAAAATCATTTTTAAACATGCATTAAGAAATGCGTTAATCCCTGTTGTTACATATGTAGGACCGATGGTAGCTTACATTTTAGTCGGTTCCATGGTTGTAGAGAACATCTTTACTATCGGTGGTCTCGGAACTGCGTTTGTAACAAGTATTACAAACCGTGATTACACGATGATTATGGCGACAACGATATTCCTTGCGATTCTGATGGTTATCGCAAACCGTTTGACAGACATCGCATACAAGATTATCGATCCGCGTATTACGTTTGAATAGAGAGGATAGTTTTTATGCAGAACGAAAATGGAAGCCCAAAGAAAAGTATATTATCCGCTCAGGTGGATTTGTCGAAATATGACAGTTCTTACTTCAGAGCGGCTACCGAGGAAGAGAAAAAACAGCAGGATGTTATGAGCGAATCGACTACCTTCTTCAAAGATGGTATGCGTCGCTTACGCAAGAATCCGTTGGCAATGGGCAGCTTGGTAGTATTGATTTTGATTCTTTTGATCATTATATTTGCACCGATGGTAGTTCCATACGGCTATGATGAGATTATCGCAGTGGACGGTGTCCGTGATAAAAGTGCAAAGAATCTTGGAATGATGGAGTATTCTCCGACAGAGTTAAAATATATGGAAAACACAGGCGAGAAGCTGTTTCCGCATATTTTCGGAACAGACAGTTTGTGTCGTGATTATTTTATCCGTGTTATTTACGGAACAAGAGTCAGCCTTGCGGTAGGTCTTGTGGCATCCATCATGGTATTGATCATCGGATTGCTCTACGGAGCGATTGCAGGTTATGTCGGCGGAAAGACAGATATGATCATGATGCGTATCGTAGATGTCATCTATTCCCTGCCGGATATGTTGATGATTATTTTGCTCTCGGTGGTATTGAATGCGACGCTGGCACCTAAGATTGAGGGAACGGCAATGGCAAAACTAGGAACGAATATGATATCAATCTTTGTCGTGTTTGCCCTGTTGTACTGGGTAGGTATGGCGAGACTGATCCGAGGACAGGTATTGTCCATTAAAAACAGTGAGTATGTACTCGCGGCGAGATGTATCGGAACAAAGGGCAGCAGAATTTTGAGCCGCCACATCATTCCGAACTGTCTGCCGGTTATCATTATTACAACCGCATTGCAGATTCCGTCGGCAATTTTTACCGAGAGTTATCTGAGTTTCTTGGGACTCGGTGTTGCCGCTCCGCTGACTTCCTTGGGAAGTCTTGCAAATACGGCACGTGCGGGAATGCAGTCTTATCCGTCTAAGCTGGTAATACCGGCTGTTACGATCTGTCTGATCGTATTGGCATTCAACCTGCTTGGCGACGGTTTGAGAGATGCGTTTGATTCAAAATTAAAGTAAGGAGATTCATAAAATGAGTGAAGAAGCAAAAAACACAGATTACTTATTAGAAGTTGACAATCTCCATACTTGTTTCCATACAGAGTCGGGAGATGTCAATGCCGTAAACGGTTTGTCTATGGTTTTGGAGAAAGGCAAGACGTTGGGAATCGTAGGAGAATCGGGTTCCGGTAAATCCGTTACCGCATATTCCATTATGCAGATCTTAGCGGATACGGGAGAGATTACCGAGGGTTCCATCAAATACAAAGGGGAAGATATTACCAAGTGGAGCGAGAAAGAGCTGCACAATTTCAGAGGTTCCAAGTGTTCCATTATCTTTCAGGATCCGATGACAAGTCTGAATCCGGTTTATACAGTCGGAAATCAGTTAATGGAGGCAATTCTGCTCCATACAGATAAAACAAAACAGGAAGCAAAGGCACGTGCGATAGAGATGCTGACACTGGTTGGTGTCAACGAGCCTGAGAGCCGTATCAAACAGTATCCGCATGAGCTTTCCGGTGGTATGCGTCAGCGTGTTATGATCGCGATGGCACTTGCCTGTGAGCCGGAT
>CAKRJK010000050.1 GCA_934351705.1 uncultured Lachnospiraceae bacterium | reverse complement strand
GAATCAACATGTTTCAGGTACGCACAGATTTAGCATTAGAGACAAAAGAAAAATTCGAGGAAGATAATGTAGAACTAAAAGGCGTCCGCGTCAACGAAATCCAACGCGGGGAAAACATCAAAATCACGGAAGTCATCATTGAAACGGAAAACGGTGCCAAAACGATGGGCAAACCAAAAGGAATCTACACAACGATCGAAGCACCGGAGATGGCAGACGGCGATGACGGTTATCACAGAGAAATATCGGAAGTATTGGCAGAAGTGTTAAAGAGTATGATTCCGTTGGAGGAAAAAGAAGATTTATCCGTTCTGGTGGTAGGTCTCGGAAACCGTGAGGTCACACCGGATGCATTAGGACCGAGAGTCGTGGACAATATGTTTATTACACGCCATGTGATCAGAGAATTCGGAAGATACGCATTGGGAAAAGAACACACAAATCTAATCAGCAGTATCGTTCCGGGCGTGATGGCGCAGACGGGAATGGAGAGCGTAGAGATTGTAAAAGGAGTCATACAGGAATCAAAACCGGATTATATCGTGGCAGTAGACGCTTTGGCGGCGAGAAGCGTCAAGCGTTTAAACCGCACGATCCAGATCACTAACACAGGAATCAATCCGGGTTCGGGAGTCGGAAACCACCGGCACGCGATGAATCGGGAAAGTCTCGGAGTTCCCGTTATCGCAATCGGAATCCCGACCGTAGTGGACGCGGCAACCATTGTCAATGACGCGATCAGCGGCTTTTACGAGGAGGCGGATTGTACGCTCAATTCTTTCTTTGTAACGCCGAAAGATATTGATGAATCCATTAAAAGAATCAGCTTTACGCTGTCTGAGGGACTCAACATTGCTTTTCAAAGAGAAACTTGTCCAAATTCTTAGTATATTCATATCGGCTGCGGCATATAATGTATTGTTATGGAGAAAAGATTCAGGAAAAGAAAGAAACAAAGCAGCATTAAGATTCTGATAGGAATTCTGATCACCGGGGTTCTCATCATCGGTGTAAAAAGCAGCAGAGAAAACAAAAAAGAAACTTTGGGGGAACTCATGCTGACGCACATGGAACAGGAGTTATATGAAAAGATTATCACCACCTATGCCCCGGTGTTAAAATATGAAGAAAATGACAAAAGGGAGTATTTTGAAAAAGTACTTCCTATTTATACATATGTAAAAAATAACGAGGGATACCGCACGGCGACAGAAAGTGAACTGACTTATGAAATGATTCTGGCAAAAGAGGCGGCGGACGAAAATCATATTGATGAAAAAACAGGAGAGCTCGTGGGAGACAATGAGGCACCCATCAGCGAGAATACCGCCAAAGTCAGTTTTTCCAAAGAAAAGTTAGCGGATTTCGACTATCTGATACAAAATTTTTATACGGTGGACAGAACAACCACGATCACAGGACAGCAGCTCAATGCGGAGCAGATGCTCAGTAAAAACATGAAGCTGCAAAAAGATGTCAACGGACCGCAGGTGTTGATCTATCACACGCATTCCCAGGAGGGGTATGCCGATTCCGTCGAGGGGGATCTGAATACAACGGTAGTCGGTGTGGGAGATTATCTGACAGAATTATTGGAAAAAAAATACCGGATACAGGTGCTCCACCACAAGGGAACATATGATGTGGGGGACAGAGATCATGCGTATTCCAATGCGGAAAAAGAGATTCAGCAGATCTTAGCGGACAATCCGAGTATCGAGGTTGTCATCGACCTGCATCGTGACGGGGTTGCGGATACGACAAGGCTGGTCACGGAGATGAACGGAAAACAGGTCGCAACCATCATGTTTTTTAACGGATTGAGCAGAACAACGGCATTGGGAGACATCAGTTACCTGCAAAACCCGTACATACAGGATAATCTGGCATTTTCCTTTCAAATGCAGTTAAAAGCGGCGGAATATTATCCGGGCTTTGTGCGTCCGATTTATCTGAAAGGGTATCGCTACAATATGCATTTTAAACCAAAAAGCCTGCTGGTTGAGGTCGGAGCACAGACCAATACATTGCAGGAGGCAAAAAATGCAATGGAACCGTTGGCAGATATTTTGTATAAGGTAGTTGCAGAATAAATAGATTGACGAATGGACAAAAAAATTATATGATAATGGGAGAAAAAATCCGGCTGCGGGAAGTGATTCTTGCAGCTTTTTTGCGAAGGAGAAGATAACATGAAAAAAACAATGTCACTTTTAGGCTGTGCGGCAATTCCGCTCATTATCAGCGCATTGGCAAAACAGATATGGAATGTATCTGATATTATGATGGTAGCAATCTATTTTGTCATCTTTATCATTCTTTACATCGTAGCGAAGATATGTAAATTGATTTAGAGATTTATGCTGCAAAAAAGTATTTGGAGGAACACATGTCACAGATAGACCAGAGTAAAATTCGTAATTTTTGTATTATAGCCCATATAGATCACGGCAAATCCACCCTTGCAGACCGCATTATCGAGCAGACAGGCTTATTGACGAGCAGAGAGATGCAGTCGCAGGTTCTCGACAACATGGATTTGGAGCGGGAGAGAGGTATCACCATCAAGGCACAGGCGGTTCGTATCGTCTATACGGCAAAGGATGGGGAAGAGTATATTTTTAATCTGATTGACACACCGGGACATGTGGATTTTAACTATGAAGTCAGCAGAAGTCTTGCGGCGTGTGACGGTGCGATCCTCGTGGTGGATGCGGCACAGGGAATCGAGGCACAGACCTTGGCGAATGTCTACCTTGCACTTGACCATGATCTGGACGTCATGCCGGTGATCAACAAGATCGATCTGCCGAGTGCCGAGCCGCAGAGAGTTATTGATGAGATCGAGGACGTGATCGGAATCGAAGCCCAGGATGCACCGCAGATTTCCGCAAAGACAGGATTGAATGTAGATCAGGTGTTAGAACAGATCGTAGAGAAGATTCCTGCACCGACGGGAGATGCGAACGCACCGCTTCAGGCATTGATCTTTGATTCTTTATATGATTCTTATAAAGGAGTAATCGTATTCTGCCGTATTCGTGAGGGTAGTGTCAAAGTGGGAACTACCATACAGATGATGGCGACGGGGGCAAAAGCAGATGTCGTGGAAGTCGGTTATTTCGGCGCAGGACAGTTTATTCCGTGTGAGGAGCTTTCTGCCGGTATGGTAGGTTACATTACGGCAAGTTTGAAAAATGTTGCGGATACCCGTGTCGGAGATACTGTGACCGATGCAAATAATCCGTGCAAAGAGCCGTTGCCTGGATACAAAAAAGTCAATCCGATGGTATACTGCGGTCTTTATCCGGCGGATGGAGCGAAATATCCTGATTTAAGAGATGCCTTAGAAAAGTTGCAGCTAAATGATGCGGCACTCCAATTTGAACCTGAGACATCGGTTGCATTGGGATTTGGTTTCCGCTGCGGATTTTTGGGACTGTTGCATCTGGAAATCATACAGGAGAGATTGGAGAGAGAATACAACCTGGATCTGGTTACCACAGCACCGAGCGTTATCTACAAAGTGCATAAGACCAACGGTGAGGTGATTGAACTGACCAATCCGTCCAACTTACCGGAACCGTCCGAGATCGACTACATGGAGGAGCCGGTTGTCAGTGCCGAGATCATGGTGACAAGCGACTACATCGGAGCCATCATGGACTTGTGTCAGGAACGACGTGGAACCTATATCAGTATGGAGTACATGGAGGAGACCAGAGCACTGATCAAATACGATCTGCCGTTGAACGAGATCATCTATGATTTCTTCGACGCGTTAAAATCACGTTCCAGAGGATACGCCTCCTTTGACTATGAGATGAAAGGCTACGTGCGTTCCGAGCTTGTAAAACTCGATATTCTGATCAACAGAGAAGAAGTGGATGCACTTTCGTTCATCGTCTTTTCTGGCAGTGCCTACGAGAGAGGCAGAAAGATGTGTGAAAAATTAAAAGAGGAGATTCCGAGACATCTTTTTGAAATCCCGATACAGGCGGCTGTCGGCAGTAAGATTATTGCGAGAGAGACCGTCAAGGCGATGAGAAAAGACGTGCTGGCAAAATGCTACGGCGGTGATATTACCCGTAAGAAGAAATTGTTAGAAAAGCAAAAAGAGGGTAAAAAACGTATGCGTCAGGTCGGCAGCGTAGAGATTCCGCAGGAAGCGTTCATGAGTGTACTCAAGCTGGATGACGGAAAATAGATAAAGAGATAGAGGGATGCTTCTTGTCCGAAGGGCAGGAAGACGGAGCAAAGAAGAATCAGGACAACTTGAATATGCAGGGGCGAAAATATATGGAAATAAGGTCGTTGGATAAAGAAACATATGCGGGTGAGAAATTTACCGTTCGCTATAAAACGAACGGCTATTATGATATTTCTGCTTCCGGGCAAGGTTTTCGGAGAGCAAACGCCCTACCACATTGACGGCACCGAAAACCAGCTTGCGGATAAGGCGTCCCCAAAATAAAGGCATTTACGAGAACTTTTGTGTGGCAGTTAATAGCCGCCCAAGCAAAACGTAACTGCCGCATCAGACTGTTTGAGACACGCAAGTGTCGAGTTTCTGATACGGCAGTTTCATAACGTCTGCCTGGGCGGCTATTTACTGCCGCTAAAAAGTTCCCGTTTTGTCTTTATTTTGGGGACGCCTTATCCGCGAGCGTCCGGGTAGCCATCAACCATCAACCATCAACCCTACTCTAAAGTCATATCCCCATCCTTAATCCATCCGATCTTCTGAAGGATTTTACAAAATACAACACTCAAAATCGCCGGAAGCACAAAACAGATCAAAATCAACCCGATCCAGTCAAATGCCGTAATCGCTGTTTTCGTTCCCGCAGCAATATCACTCACCCATCCGGTGTAAACACCGATCTGACCGACAAATCCGCAGGTACCCATTCCGGAAGAAACCGGAGTACCGTTCATTTCCAATTTAAAAATACAAGTAGCGATTGGTCCGGTAATAGCAGAGGCAAGTGTCGGCGGAATCCAGATTCTCGGATTCTTTACAATATTACCCATCTGAAGCATACTGGTACCGATTCCCTGTGCAACAAGTCCGCCCCATTTATTTTCTTTAAAGCTCATTACGGCAAAGCCAACCATCTGGGCACAACATCCGGCAACCGCAGCTCCTCCGGCAAGACCGGTCAGGCTTAGTGCGGCACAGATAGCGGCACTACTGATAGGAAGTGTCAGTGCGATTCCCACGATAACAGATACTAAGATACCCATCAGGAATGGTCTTAATTCCGTTGCCCACATAATCAGATTTCCGACAGCACTCGCTGCTTTTCCGATAGCAGGAGCCCACCAGACAGAGAGCAGGGCGCCGACAAAGATCGTGACAAGCGGTGTTACCAGAATGTCTACTTTGGTTTCTTTTGAGACTGCTTTTCCAAATTCAGCGGCAAAAATGGTAACCACCAGGACGGCAAGAGGACCGCCTGCACCGCCGAGGGTGTTTGCTGCGTTTCCGACAGCCACAAGCGAAAACAGTACCAAAGGCGGAGCCTGCAAAGCATATCCGATTGCAACCGCCATCGCAGGTCCGGCAATTGCTTTGGCATATCCGCCGATTGTAATCAAAAGCTCAATTCCAAGCTGTTCTCCCAAAGTTGCGATAATCGTTCCGATTAAAAGAGAGGCAAAGAGTCCCTGTGCCATAGCACCCAAGGCATCAATGCCGTAGCGTTTTGCAGAAAAAACAATATTTTTTCTGGCTAAAAATTTTTGAAAAGAATTCTGTTCTTTTTCCATATGTATACTCCTCTACAAAATATTAGACAGTTGACAAGACAACTGACTGTACAATCATAGCATACGAAAAAGAAATTTGCAATCATAATCACATTTTATATTGAAATCTAAATTCAAATATAATATGATAGTATCTAATAGGGATATTTTACCCAAGTGCAGTAGAAAAGCAGGAAGGAAGTAGTAAGATGAATTTCCATGTAGGTGTTATTTCCGGTGACGGTATCGGACCGGAGATCGTAAAAGAGGCAAAAAAAGTATTAGACAAAGTCGGACAGAAGTTCGGACACGAATTTGATTATGAAGAGATTTTGATGGGTGGCTGTTCCATCGATGCAACCGGAGTGCCTTTGACAGATGAGGCGATCAAGGCGGCAAAATCATCAGATGCCGTGTTGATGGGTTCCATCGGAGGAAATACCAGCACATCTTCGTGGTATCAGCTTCCGCCGGAATTACGACCGGAGGCAGGTCTTTTGAAGCTGAGAAAATCCTTGAATTTGTTTGCCAATTTAAGACCGGCATATTTATATGAAGAATTAAAAGAGGCTTGTCCGCTTCGCGATGACATTATCGGGGATGGCTTTGATATGATGATCATGCGTGAGCTGACCGGAGGTCTTTACTTTGGAAACCGGGTGACCGAAGAGCGTGACGGCGTCATGACGGCAGAGGATACACTGACTTACAATGAGAATGAAATCAGAAGAATTGCAATTCGCGGTTTTGATATTGCAATGAAAAGAAGAAAAAAAGTGACAAGCGTGGATAAGGCGAACGTATTGGATTCCTCCAGACTTTGGAGAAAAATCGTAGAAGAGGTGGCAAAGGATTATCCGGAAGTTACTTATGAGCATATGCTTGTCGACAACTGTGCAATGCAGCTTGTCAAAGATCCTGCACAATTTGATGTGATTTTGACAGAGAACATGTTCGGAGATATTCTATCCGATGAGGCAAGTATGGTGACCGGTTCCATCGGAATGTTGTCATCCGCGAGTCTGAACGAGACAAAGTTCGGACTTTACGAGCCGAGCGGCGGTTCTGCACCGGATATTGCGGGCAAGGGAATTGCCAATCCGATAGCAACGATTTTAAGTGCCGCAATGATGCTGCGTTATTCCTTTGATTTAGATAAAGAAGCGGACGCAGTAGAGCAGGCGGTCAAACAGGTGTTAAAGGATGGTTACAGAACCATTGACATCATGCCGCAGGAAGAAGAGAAAAAGGCAGGCGTGACACAGGTTGGCACAGAGAAGATGGGCGATTTGATTTGCGAGAGAATCTAATTGTTTTTATCGGCAAGTTAAGGAGGAAACAGCATGAAAAGTGATAACGTAAAAAAGGGTATGCAGCAGGCACCGCACCGTTCCCTGTTTAATGCACTCGGATTCACAAAAGAAGAGATGGACAAACCGTTAGTCGGTATCGTAAGTTCCTACAATGAGATTGTACCGGGACATATGAATTTAGATAAAATTGTCAATGCAGTCAAGATGGGCGTTGCAGAGGCAGGAGGTGTGCCGGTGGTATTTCCGGCGATCGCAGTCTGCGACGGAATTGCAATGGGACACATTGGCATGAAATATTCATTAGTAACCAGAGATTTGATCTGTGATTCCACAGAGTGTATGGCAACCGCACATCAGTTTGACGCACTTGTCATGGTGCCAAACTGTGATAAGAACGTGCCGGGACTTTTGATGGCGGCAGCCAGAGTCAATGTACCGACGGTGTTCGTATCCGGCGGACCTATGCTCGCAGGAAGAGTCAAAGGAGAGAAGAAAAGTCTTTCCTCTATGTTTGAGGCGGTCGGAGCGTATGCAGCAGGCAATATGACCGAGGAAGATGTATGTGAATTTGAGGAGAAGGTCTGTCCGACCTGCGGCTCCTGTTCCGGTATGTACACGGCAAATTCCATGAACTGTTTAACCGAGGCACTCGGAATGGGATTAAAAGGCAACGGTACGATCCCGGCAGTTTATTCCGACAGAATCCGTCTTGCAAAACACGCAGGAATGGCGGTTATGGACTTGTATCGCAAGAATATCAGACCGAGAGATATTATGACAAAAGAAGCAATTTTAAATGCGTTGACAGTGGATATGGCACTCGGATGTTCCACAAACAGTATGCTGCATCTGCCGGCAATCGCACATGAAGTAGGATTCGACTTTGACATTGCGTTTGCAAATGAGATCAGCGAAAAAACACCGAATCTGTGTCATCTGGCACCGGCAGGTCCGACCTATATGGAGGATTTGAACGAGGCAGGCGGCGTGTACGCCGTAATGAACGAACTTGCGGAATTGGATTTATTACATTTGGATTGTATGACGGTAACCGGAAAAACAATCGGAGAAAATATCAAAGGTGCTGTCAATAAGAACACAGAGGTTATCCGTCCGTTAGATAATCCGTACAGTACCACAGGCGGTCTTGCCGTGTTAAAAGGCAATCTCGCACCGGACGGCGGCGTGGTAAAACGCTCGGCAGTCGTACCGGAGATGATGGAGCATGAAGGTCCAGCGAGAGTCTTTGAATGCGAGGAAGATGCGATCGAGGCGATCAAAGGCGGCAAAATCGTAGAGGGTGATGTTGTGGTAATCCGCTATGAGGGACCAAAAGGCGGACCGGGTATGCGTGAGATGTTAAATCCAACGTCGGCGATTGCGGGAATGGGACTCGGTTCTTCCGTAGCGCTGATCACAGACGGACGTTTCTCCGGGGCAAGCCGGGGCGCTTCTATCGGACACGTTTCACCGGAGGCGGCAGTCGGCGGACCGATTGCGTTGATCAAAGAGGGTGACATCATTCAGATTAACATTCCGAAGATGGAATTGAATGTCAAAGTTTCAGACGAAGAGATGGCAAAGAGAAAAGCAGAGTGGCAGCCGAGAGAGCCGAAAGTGACAACCGGCTATCTGGCACGTTATGCCTCTATGGTAACCTCAGGC
>CAKRJK010000049.1 GCA_934351705.1 uncultured Lachnospiraceae bacterium | reverse complement strand
GGCACGCTGGAGGTTGAAAGTGTTTACGGAAAAGGCTCGGAGTTTTGCGTTAAAATTCCGCAGGAGGTTCTTGCTTGGGATGAGATTGGCGATTATCAGAAACGTTATCAGAAATTCCTGAAACGCGAGAGGTCTTACTGTCCGAGTTTTTCTGCACCGGAAGCAGTTATTCTGATTGTGGATGATAACGAGATTAACTTAAAGGTTGCCAGGAATTTGCTTAAACAGACACAGATCCGGATTGATACGGCAATGAGCGGGGAAAAATGTTTACGGATGGCGGCAGAGAAACATTATGACCTTATTCTCATGGATCACATGATGCCGGGCATGGATGGAATCGAAACGCTTCACCGGTTAAAGGATACGAAAGATACGCTGTGCACAGAGACACCGGTCATCATATTGACGGCAAATGCGGTTATAGGTGCAAGAGAGCGGTATCTGGAAGAGGGATTCGCCGACTTTTTATCAAAACCGCTGGACGGAATTACGATGGAGAAAACAATCCGGTCACATTTGCCGAAGGAATTGCTTCATGAGGGCGAAGTACAGGAACAAAAACAACCGCAAAGAGATTTGTCGGAGGAGAAAAGGGAATTGATAGAGCTCTTTTGCATTACGGCGAATAAGAAAATGACAGAGATTCAAACAGCATTAGAGCAGGATGATATAAAAAGGTATACCGTGGAGGTTCATGCACTAAAAAGTGCGGCGGCAGCAGTGGGAGCAGCCGAATTATCGGAAATGGCAAAGTGTCTGGAACTGTGCGGAAATGCAGAAAAGAAAGACGAGATTCAAAAAGGCACACCGGAATTGCTGCAAAAATACAAAGATACCGTATCGCAATATCAAAAGCTCATACCGGAAACCGAGACAGAAAAACATACGGTAGAGAAAGAAGAGTTGGAAGATGTTTTAAATGTTTTATATCAGGCGCTGGAGACGTTTGACGTTGATACGGCAGATGATGCGATGGAGCAGATAGAGCGGATACAACTGCCTCCGAAAGTCGCAGAATTGTTATCGGAATTGAAAGCGGCGGTAGCCGATCTGGATGTGGATGCGGGAATGGAAATGATCCGGGCGGCACAGGAAGAGTTAAAGAAAAACTAAAGTGAGAAAAATTCTCAACAAATATTTTGAAATTGCATTGACAAAGAGAAGAATCCGTATTATCCTATAAATGAACATATGAACAATCATTCATATAAAGAGAGGAGGATAATTATGGAACACGAAGAATTAAAAAATAGAGAAGAATGTGGCTGTGGACACGACCACGAGCATGAACACCATCACCATCACGGAGAGAAATGCGGTTGCGGACATGACCACGACCACGAGCATCACCACCATCACGGAGAAGAATGTGGCTGTGGACACGACCATGATCATCATGAACATGAGGAACACCACAAGAAACCGCAGAATATCCCAAGTAACCATATAACAAAAACATATACGATAGAAAACCTCGGCTGTGCAAACTGTGCGGCAAAGATGGAGGATAAGATTAATCACCTTGACGGGGTATCATGGGCAACCATTACCTTTGCAACAAAGCAGCTGCGTCTTACAGCGGAGAATCCGGACGGACTTCGTCAGGAGATTGAGGATCTTTGTAATCAGATCGAGGATGGAATCCGAATCGTAGAAAAGAAGAACGTAAAGCAGGAGAAAGAGGAAAATACAGAGAATAAGAAGAATTTGATCTGTATTCTTTGCGGAGCGGTATTGCTTTTGGGAGCGGTTTTATGTCATAAGATTCAGGGAACAGAGAGTTACTCGCTGCCGTATCTGATAGCATTTATTGCGGCATATCTGATTTTAGGCGGCGAAATAATTCTGACTGCGGCAAAAAATGTCTGCAAAGGCAATCCGTTTGATGAAAACTTTTTGATGAGCATTGCAACGCTTGGTGCATTTATCGTCGGAAGTTATCCTGAGGCAGTCGGTGTTATGCTGTTTTTCAGAATCGGAGAATTTTTCGAGGATGTAGCAGTTGAGCGAAGCCGAAGCCAGATTATGGATGCGGTAGATTTAAGACCGGAGGTTGTCAATCTGGTGGACGGTCAGGAGATTAAGACCATTCCGGCAGAAGAAGCAGAAATAGGAGACATTGTTCTCGTTCGTGCGGGTGACAGAATTCCGTTGGACGGAGTTGTAGTAGAAGGTGAGAGTCGGTTAGACACTTCCGCAGTAACAGGAGAATCCGTTCCGGTTAAGGTTGAAGTGGGAACAGAGGTATTATCCGGTTGTGTTAATACCTCGGGCGTATTAAAAATCCGCGTGCAGAAGCGTCTTGCGGAATCTATGGTCAGCAAAATTTTGGATTCTGTGGAAAATGCGGCGGCAAGCAAACCGAAGATCGACCACTTTATCACCAGATTTGCAAGAGTTTATACGCCGATTGTCATCGTGGTTGCAATATTTACAGCGGTTGGAATGCCATTATTGACAGACGGAGATTTCCATAAATGGGTATACACAGCACTCAGCTTTTTGGTAATGAGTTGTCCTTGTGCGGTAGTATTGAGTGTACCGCTGGCATTTTTCTGCGGTATCGGTGCAGGTTCTAAAAAGGGAATCTTATTCAAAGGTGGTATTGCATTAGAGGCTTTGAGTGATATTCAGGCGGTTGTCATGGACAAGACAGGAACGATTACCAAAGGTAATTTCGTCGTACAGCAGGTAGTTACGGCAGGAGACAGACAGGAGCAGAAGCTGTTGGCGTTTGCGGCAGCGTGTGAGGGAAATTCCACACATCCGATTGCGGTAAGCGTTTCACAAAGAGCAAAAGAGCAGCAGATCGAAATACCGCAGGCACTTGAGGTAGAGGAGATTTCAGGAAAAGGAATCAAAGCAGTTGTTGACGGAAGTGAAGTTCTGTGCGGAAATCGCAAATTGATGGAGTTATATCATATTTCACTGGATGAGTACCAACCGACGCAGGGAGGCTCGGAAGTGATTCTGGCAGTTGACGGAAAATACGCAGGATACATTATCGTGTCCGATACAATTAAGGAAGAAGCCCCTGCGGCAATTTCCCGTATGAAAAAACAGAATATCAGAACAGTTATGCTGACGGGTGATGCAAAAGAAAATGCCGAGGCGATTGCACAGGAATGTGGCATCGAGGAAGTTCATGCAAAACTGCTCCCGGAGGAGAAGTTATCAGAATTGCAAAATGTCCGTAAGCAGCACGGAAGCGTAATGTTCGTCGGAGACGGTATCAATGACGCGCCGGTTCTGGCAGGAGCCGATGTAGGAGCTGCAATGGGCAGTGGAGCAGACGCTGCAATCGAGGCGGCAGACGTTGTATTTATGAATTCCAATATGGACGCAATACCGGCTGCTTTGAGAATTGCAAAGAGAACAACAGTCGTTGCAAAAGAAAATGTCATTTTTGCGATAGGAATTAAGACATTGGTATTGATACTCGGACTGACAGGCATTTATGCAAATATGTGGTTGGCGGTATTTGCGGATACCGGAGTTGCCTTCCTTTGTATTTTGAATTCGGTTCGATTACTACGTCAGAAAATCGCGAATTAGCAAAACTTCTGCGATTTTCCGCGGCAAAAAGGTTTAAGATAAAAAAACTGCATACACTAAGAAAGAAAAAATCAATTTCATAATGGTTATCTTATAAAGTTGTGAAAGGAATGATAGGTATGCAGAAAAAGCCATTAAATATGATGAAATGGGAGATTGTGGATTTTCTGTTTGTGTCTGTGGTCGGAACATTGTTACATTTTGTATACGACTGGACCGGCGGAAATGCAATCGCAGCGTTTTTCTCACCGATTAATGAGAGTACATGGGAGCATTTAAAAATCTTTTTTATGCCGGCACTGGTATTTACCATTATTCAGGTGGCGTGTATCGGAAAAGAAGTACCGGGCTTGATCACAATACGCGCGAAAGCGGTTTTGTGGGGAATGTCGTTTATCACCGTATTTTTCTACACATATAAAGGCGTCTGGGGAAGAGATGTGATGTGGCTGGATGTGTTGGATTTTTATTTGGGAGCGGCACTCTACAGTTCTCTGATCTATCTGAGAGCGACGGATGAGAAGCGGAATCGCTGCACAAACGGATCGGGAATCGCAATCTTTTTGATCTTACTGGCAATGTTTCTTATGTTTACAAAAGTACAGCCGGACATCGGATTGTTCTGGTAGCAAAAAAATAGAAATGAAAAAGCGGATAACAGAGATTATGACACTGTTATCCGCTTTTGTGTTAATCTTTGTCGGAGTCTGAATTAAAGTAAAAGCTGATTAAATACAGACCGCTCACGCCGACGATGGCATATATGATTCTGGAAATCCAACTCATTTTACCAAAAATCGCAGCTACGAGGTCAAAGCTGAAAAAGCCGATGAGTCCCCAATTAATCGCACCGATGATAACCAATGTCAACACGATACAATCCAAAGTTCTGTTTCTCATATGAGTGCCTCCTTTCAAAAAAGATGCCTGCAAAGATACTATGTCTGTTTTGCGATGGATTTATACAGGAAATCAATCCCTTGACAGACGCATTCTGCGGTGCTAAAATAAATGAGAATTAAATAATAATCTTCAGGGCAGGATGAAATTTCCGACCGGCGGTAAAGCCCGCGAGCCATTAGGTTGATTCGGTGTAACTCCGAAGCCGACAGTATAGTCTGGATGAAAGAAGAGGATGATAAGATGACAGCAGATGCGAGAGTATCTGTTTGTTGTGTGAATCATATTTTGTGACGATATGCTCTGAGATAATTTCGATTATTTCAGAGTTTTTCTTTTTGTAGTATGTCATAAAAAGAAAACATTATTTTTGTTGCAATGAATTTTAATGAAATCAAAACAAGATTTAACTTTCAAAACAAGCCTTGAAGAGAAACAGGCTTGTTTTTTCTTTTGAAAAAATATAACAGAAAGGAGACGATCGAATGACCGCAGAAGATTATATGCGTATTGCCATAGAAGAAGCAAAAAAAGGAATCGGATTCACCAATCCGAATCCGCTGGTCGGGGCAGTACTTGTAAAAGACAACAAGATAATCGGAAAAGATTACCATCACCGATACGGCGGGGCACATGCGGAACGAAATGCAATCCTAAACTGTAAAGAAGATCTGACCGGAGCAGCCATCTATGTCACGTTAGAGCCTTGCTGTCATTACGGAAAGACGCCGCCTTGTACGGAGCTGATCATAAAAAGCGGAATTTCCGAGGTCTACATAGGTTCGTATGACAACAATCCGAAAGTCGACGGTGGCGGAATCAGACAGCTTAAAGAGGCTGGAATTAACGTGACGACAGAAGTGTTAAAAGAAGAATGCGATGCCCTAAACCCTGTCTTTTTTCACTATATCAAACACCAGGAGCCGTATGTGGTTCTAAAATACGCAATGACCGCAGATGGCAAAATAGCCACCCATACCGGTGCATCGAAGTGGATCACGGACGAGTCGGCACGCATGCGGGTGCAGGAGAGCCGAAAATATTACAGCGGTATCATGGTAGGAATCGGAACCGTGCTGGCAGATAATCCAATGCTGACCTGTCGAATGGAAAATGCGAAGAATCCGACGCGAATCATCTGTGACAGCAATCTGCGGATTCCGATGGATTCCAATATTGTACAGACGGCAAAAGAAGTGCCGACCATCATAGCCTGCACACAGAGAACAGAAAACAATACAGAAAACGCCGATGAAATGAATCGTCAATGGGAGAAAAAGAAACGGGATTTGCAGAATGCAGGCTGCAAAGTTTTGATGCTTCCTGCAAAAAACGGAAAGACCGACTTAAAAGAATTAATGCGGATTTTAGGAGAAAAGAAAATCGACAGCATTCTTTTGGAGGGAGGAAGTGAACTAAATTACTCGGCTTTGTGCGATGGAATCGTAACAAAAGTGGAAAGTTATATCGCCCCTAAACTTTTTGGAGGAAAGCAGGCGAAAACACCGATCGGAGGAGCCGGGGTGGATTTTCCGAGTGAGGCGTTTCATTTGGCAAATCCAAAGATTACAAGATTACAGGAAGATATTCTGATCGAATGGGAGGTGGTAACGTGTTTACCGGAATCATAGAGGAGATAGGAACGGTAACGGCAATCCAAAAGGGAGCAAAATCTGCCGTGTTGACCATACAGGCAAAAAAGGTGCTGGAGGATATTCGGATAGGTGACAGTATCGCGGTCAACGGAGTCTGCCTCACCGCAACCTCATATACCAACGACAGTTATACGGCAGATGTTATGAACGAGACGCTGCAAAGGAGTGCGTTGGGACAACTTCGCATCGGAAGTAAGGTAAATTTGGAGAGAGCGATGCCGCTTAACGGACGTTTCGGCGGACATATTGTGTCGGGACATATTGACGGCACGGGAATGATCCGCAAAATCGAAAAAGATGATAATGCCATCTGGTACACCATTGCGGCAGGGGAGCGTCTGATGAGATACATCATAGAAAAAGGTTCGATTGCCATTGACGGAATCAGCCTGACTGTCGCGAGGAGAAGCGAGGAGGAATTTGCGGTTTCTGTAATACCGCACACGGCAAAGCAAACCGTCCTGTCGCAGAAAAAAGTCGGCGACACAGTCAATCTGGAAAATGATATTGTAGGAAAATACATTGAGCAATTCCTGCAAACCGACCACAGTCCGTCAAACGGACAGAGCAAAAAAGAGAGCAAACTGACAAAAGAGTTTTTGATGATGTCAGGATTTTAAAGGAGGAATACAAAAATTATGTCAGGATTTAATACTATTGAAGAAGCATTGGAAGACTTGAGGAAAGGGAAACTGATTCTGGTAACGGATGACGAGGACAGAGAAAATGAGGGTGATCTTATCTGTGCGGCAGAATTTGCCACGACAGAGAACGTCAACTTTATGGCAACCCACGCAAAAGGGTTAATTTGTATGCCAATGAGCGAGCAGATGATTTCAAAACTTCAGATTCCGCAAATGGTAAGCAAAAACACGGACAACCACGAAACTGCATTTACGGTATCAATCGACCATGTAAATACCACAACAGGAATCTCGGCGGCAGAGCGTTCGCTTACGGCATTAAAATGCGTGGAGGACGGAGCGAAACCGGAGGACTTCCGCAGACCGGGACATATGTTTCCGCTTTTGGCAAAAAAGAACGGAGTTTTAGAGAGAAACGGACATACCGAGGCAACCGTAGATTTGATGAAATTGGCGGGTTTAAAAGAATGCGGTCTGTGCTGTGAGATTATGCGGGATGATGGAACCATGATGAGAACACCGGAATTAATGGAATTAGCAGAAAAATATAATCTAAAATTTATAACTATAAAAGCGTTGCAGGAGTATCGAAAAGTTCACGATAAGCTGGTAGAACAGATGGCGGCAGTAAAAATGCCGACCAAGTACGGAGAGTTCCGGGCATACGGATATGTCAACAAATTGAACGGTGAACATCATGTTGCACTCGTAAAAGGCGACATCGGCAACGGTGAGGATGTTCTTTGCCGTGTACATTCCGAATGCCTGACCGGAGATGTGTTCGGTTCAGCCCGCTGCGATTGTGGAGAGCAATTTGCAAAAGCCATGCAGGAAATCGAAAAAGAAGGACGAGGAATCCTGCTCTATTTAAGACAGGAGGGACGAGGCATAGGTCTGATCAACAAATTAAAGGCATATGAGCTTCAGGAACAGGGTATGGACACCGTAGAGGCAAACCTTGCACTCGGCTTTGATGAGGATGAGAGAGAGTATTATATCGGTTCGCAGATATTGCGTGATCTGGGAGTAAAATCCTTAAGACTGCTGACCAACAACCCACTCAAGATAGAAGGATTGGAAGATTTCGGACTGACCATCAAGGAACGGGTTCCGATACAGATGGACTTCACGCCATACGATAAGTTTTATCTGATCACCAAGAAAAACAAGATGGGACATATCTTAAACTACCCATCTACAATGTAACACAATGTAAAGACAATACAGAGATGACATACATACCTGTCAACAAATACAAAGAAAAACTTTTGAATCATTTATCAACACTGTAAAAAACAAAAGAAAGCAAAAAATAAAATATAAATTTAACAAAAAGGAGACAAAAACCATGAACACATTTGAAGGAAAAGTAGTAGCAGCAGAGGGAATGAAAGTCGGCATTGTAGCCGCAAGGTTTAATGAATTTATTGTCAGCAAACTGGTAGCAGGCGCAGAAGACGCCTTGCTCCGTCACGATGTCGAAGCAGAAAATATCGACATCGCATGGGTACCGGGAGCATTCGAGATTCCATTGATCGCATCCAAAATGGCAAAAAGCAAAAAGTATGATGCAGTCATCGCACTCGGAGCAGTCATTCGTGGTTCAACAACACACTATGATTATGTCTGCAGCGAAGTTTCAAAAGGAATCGCAAACGTATCCATAAACGCAGACATTCCGGTCATGTTCGGAGTCCTCACCACAGAAAACATTGAGCAGGCAATCGAACGTGCAGGAACAAAAGCAGGAAACAAAGGCTACGACTGTGCAATGGGTGCCATCGAAATGGTAAACCTGATTCAAAACATCGAAAAATAGAAGTTGCCACAAAGCAGAATGGGCTTGCCGCCGCCGGGCTGGGTGTGGGTGAGTGCCTTTCAAACAGACATTTTTGAGAATCTTTTGTGTGGCAGTTAATAGCGTCCGAACAAACGTAACCGTAGTATCAGACTGTTTG
Organism: uncultured Lachnospiraceae bacterium; assembly: GCA_934351705.1. GTDB lineage: Bacteria > Bacillota > Clostridia > Lachnospirales > Lachnospiraceae > Maccoyibacter. Next base: position 33 of record CAKRJK010000049.1, on the reverse strand, counting down.
AGACACGCAAGTGTCGAGTTTCTGATACTACGG
>CAKRJK010000048.1 GCA_934351705.1 uncultured Lachnospiraceae bacterium | reverse complement strand
GATAAAAATAGGAACTCTTAACTTGACTACACCTTTTCCAAAATTAATCATTTTCATCATCTCTTTTCTTTAATCTTGAGTTTGAGTATAAAAAAAAAGACTGAACAAATACATATTCAATCTTTTTTGCCTGTCTCCTATAAATATACATTTTACATCATTTGTATTGTTAGCTGTATACATTTCACCAAAATTGTATTTATTTATGCTACATTTTCGACAATACTTCCTCTAACGAAAGATTAATAACATAGCGGTAGATGTCTGCCACCTCATTGGCAGGAATGACCATGTTGCTCTTAATCCATGTCAATGCCACATAGCACATCGACTGACTGTAATATTCCGCTAAGTGCTGCGGTGTAAGCCATTCGTGCTTCGGTTTCTTTCCGCTGCTCTTTTCCTCAAAAACCTCCACTAACACCTTGCAGATACAATCTCTTACAATGCTTTCAAAAGAATTCTGTCCTTCCAGTTTGCATGCCCGCATATAGAAGTCCTTCTCTTTCTCAATGCTTGTAAACATCAACAACAGTGCTTCGTTGACCATTCCGTTCTGTAAAAGAGGATGTATCGGCTGTATGATCTGTGTCATGATAATCCATTCCAGCAACTCGTATTTATCTTGAAAATGATTATAAAAAGTCGGTCTGATTACTCCTGCTTTGTCTGTGATTTCTTTGATTGTAATTTTTTCAATCGGCTGCTTTAATGTCAGCTCTTTAAAACTCTCCGCTAAAAGAATATCAACTGCATTCTTTCCTTGATTCGTCATCCTTCCACCTATTACAAAATCTGATTCGTGATTGCTTTTTAACTCAACCCCATTATAAACAAGTTACTCTGTTTTTGCAATGTCTTATTCATCAAATTCTACCGTCACAAAATATCCTTTTGGTGTTTCTTTAATATCCGTGACTCTGCCCTCGCTGCTATGTAATCTTTCATTATATTTATAGTTTGCAGACATTGCATATGCTTTTCCCAACGTATAGTAATAAGAACTCGGCAGCTTTCCCTCGGTCACCGGAAGTACATCCCCGATTTGAAGCAGACCGGTCCTCTCCATCTTAAATTCCATCTGTCTCATGTTTCATCGCCTTCTTTTTTGCTATCATTGTCGGGAGTGCCATCTCACTGTACTGTGTGGAAATAATCTCGCTTTTTGATATTCTTGAGTAAACTCCCGCAAATTTTCCCGCATAAGCAAACAATCCGGTCAGATTGTACACCGGGAAAAACTCGGTATGTCCCTCCATCAGATCAATATTCTGCGTCTGATAAGGCAGACAAAATTCCTGTATCAGATAAGTACTGCGTGCATCCTCCCGCTGTTCGGTAAAATACTGCTCCCATTCTTCCTCATTGCATTCTACCCCCGCATGGATTCCCTGAGAACCGTACGAATCCTCCGGCTTTAAAATCCATCGGTTCTTCTGTCCCAAAATCTCCTGTACACTAAGTCTTTCATCGTGAACACTGTAAGTCTTTGGAACATGAGCCTCCACAAAAACATTCTCCTCTTCGCTTAAAAATGCTTTCGTCTGCGGCAATTGCAAGATTTTATATAAAATCTTATTGTGTGGTATCTGTGTGATAAACTCACCCACCAGACATACGTTATCATCTTTGACAGCCGCAATGAAATCCTGTACCTCGTCGTAATGAGACATAATATCGGAGGTAACCGCCCGTCTGTAAACAGCATCGATCACATTGCCGTCCGGTGCATACAAATGCCCGTCGTGATACCGCAGGTCTCTAATCTCACAGACCTGTGCCTCCACTCCTCTTTTTTGAAATGCCTCTGCGAAAATACGAAATTCCATCTCCGTCGCATTTTCCATAAAGTCCACAATCGCCACTCTCGGATGTTCCACCTTTTTCTCATAGGTATCATAAATCTCCATGAAGGTACTCACCCACGAATCAAACAGTTCAAAACTGCAAAGCTCATAGGTCTTTGATAATTCCTGATATGCTTTTGATCGCTGAAACGCAATGTTTAACTCTCTGTCCTCATTCATTGCGGATGTTCCGTCTGTGTTAAATTCACAAAACTTAAAATCGCCTGTTTCTTCATTATAAAAAATGTCAATTCTTGCAATCGGAAGTAAACAATCGTACAACGGCTTTCTTAAGATCAGCTCCTCCAGCTTTTTATCAAATCCGAATAACTGCCGATAATCTGCATTCCGGCAATACTCGTTCATGACCTTATAAAAAATTCCGCAAATCTGTTCCAAAAGATGTGCAAAAACAGCTTCATCCTCTTCTGTGTAGATTTTTGGCACATAAAGGGCTTTGACACATCTTCCGTGATATTTCGCCGTGGAATTTCTGATATATTGATTGATCTCTTTTGCCGACTCCATGTGGGCTTTAAAATCTTCTTTTGTAATGTCAATATAACGATTCTGCAATTCTGTTACTTTTCTCATCTGACCGCCTTCTTTTCTTCTAATAATATATGCATCGGCTCCTCCGATATTGTTTGCAGAAACATAAAAATCTCTGTCACCGGTTTTCCGTAAAGCACTGCCTGTGTTCCTTTTTGCATTGCCTCCTCTTTTGCCTCCTCGATCTCGGTTTCACTCGGCGTACCGAAATACTCCCGCACTTTTGCAAAAGATTCTCCGTAAAAAATATCCCGCACCAGTCTTGCGTAAGCAAATGCTTTGTTGCCCGGAAGACTGTCTCCCATACGGATCTCAATGTAGTTTTTTAGTCGGACATCCGGGAAAACCATAGACAGCATATGTTCTATTTCTTTTTCTGTCATAACACGTTCCCTGTAATATTCTGCCGCAGACCATTCTCCTACGGCAACGGCACGTTCGTTTTCTTTTACAAGAATCAACGGCACATGATATACATACTCCGCATAGCGGTAAAAATCAAAATCCTCCCGCATGCTCCCCGGCACGATCCCGCACCGGCGGCGGTCTACATGATTCCACACTTCTGTACGCAAAAGATAAGGGGTTCCTCTTTTTTCCGCTAAGACAGGCGTGTTCTCCGTCAGCAATGCAAAGATCGGCGAGAGCGTCTGCACCAGTTGATATTTTCTCACAAAATCACGTTCACTTGTATAATCGATCGAAACCTGCGTGGAGGCACTTCCCCTCATCATCCGTATGCCCTGTGTCCCTTTTCTTTTCAAATAGGCATCCATATATTCATAGCGTTTCTTCGGGATCAGCGGTAAATCCGCAGCCTTTGCGTATGGCTGGTAACCGTATGTTTCCAGATGCAGTTGATATTTTTCCAAAAAAGGTTTTAGCGTATATAAAAATTCCTGATAAACTTTCTCTAACTCCAGCACTTTTTTTCTCGGTTTAATGCTGATTTCCAACTGTGCCGCCGGTTCCAGACTGATGAGATATTCTGCTGTTTCACACCCTAAAAAAACGTTGTTTTCATAATAGACATCGGCGTGGTAATATGCCTCTCTCAGCATTCTTGCAATCTGCACATAGCCTGCGTTCTTATTATTTTCGTCCAGCACAAAATGTTCTATCTCAACTCCTATTTTACAGTTCGTCCGCTCCTTACAGCCTGCTCTGAAATACTCTGAAATTTTCCGAATGTTCATTTCCGCAAGATTCATGTTATGACCTCTAATCCTCTTATTCTATTCCCCAATATTTTTCTCAATATAAAGATAGCACTCATTCCTAAAATAAGAAAGTACTTTTTTCCATACTTAATGCAAATAAAAATACTCCCCCGGCTTTCTTACTCTTAGTATTGTTTGCCGAGAGAGTATTGTATTATTCTTGTATTGATTAGATTCTGGCGATTCCTGTTTCTTTTGCCACGTCTGCAACTGCTTTTGCAACTGCTGCCGCAACATTTTTGTCAAGTGCACTCGGAATGATATAATCGGCACTTAACTTGTCATCCGTTACAAAGGATGCGATTGCCTTTGCTGCCGCAATCTTCATTTCGTCTGTGATGTCGCTTGCTCTGACATCCAATGCGCCGCGGAAAATTCCCGGGAATGCCAATACGTTGTTGATCTGATTCGGGAAATCACTTCTTCCCGTTCCCACTACTGCTGCTCCTGCCGCTTTTGCCACATCCGGCATGATTTCCGGTGTCGGGTTTGCCATCGGGAATAAGATTGGATTCTCATTCATGGATTTTACCATCTCCGGTGTTACACAGCCCGGTGCGGAAACTCCGATGAACACATCTGCTCCTTTTAACATATCGGCAAGGCTGCCTTTTTCGTGATTTTTATTGGTAATCTTTGCCATCTGCTCTTTTTCTTTGTTCAGATTATCTCTGCCCTCGTAGATTGCTCCGTGTCTGTCACAAAGGATTACATTCTGAAGTCCCATTGCGATTAATAATTTGATGATTGCGATTCCCGCGGCACCCGCACCGCTGGTTACTACTTTGATGTCTTCGATTTTTTTGCCTGTCAGCTTGAGTGCGTTGATCATTGCCGCTAAAGTAACTACTGCGGTTCCGTGCTGGTCATCATGGAAGATCGGAATATCGCAGACCTCTTTTAATTTTTCTTCAATCTCAAAACAACGCGGTGCTGAAATATCCTCTAAATTGACACCACCGAAACTTCCTGCCAAAAGGCTTACGGTTTTTACAATGTCATCGACTTCTTTGGAACGCACGCAAAGAGGAATGGCATCAACGTCTCCGAATGCTTTGAACAATGCACATTTTCCTTCCATAACCGGCATTCCTGCCTCCGGTCCGATGTCTCCGAGACCGAGTACTGCGGTTCCGTCTGTAACAACCGCTACCAGATTGGATCTTCTGGTTAGCTCGTAGCTTTTGCTGATGTCCTTTTGAATCTCAAGACACGGCTGTGCTACACCCGGTGTGTATGCTAAGGATAAGTCGTCTTTATTCTCCAACGGGGAACGGCAGACTACTTCGATTTTTCCTTTCCACTCATAATGCTTTTTTAATGATTCTGCTGCATAATCCATTTCTTTCTTCCTCCTCTAAAACTGAATTGTATGAATGACTTCTTTTAAAATGTTTGCACTGTTTAATAATTGTTTCTGTTCCGCCTCTGTCAGCTCCGGCTCTAATGTATGCACGATTCCCTCACCGCCCACGACAGTCGGAATACTAAGGCAGACATCGTCTATGCCGTACTGTCCTTCCATTAAGGAAGACACGGTTAAAACACCTCTTGTATTCTTTAAAATACTGTTTGTCAGATGACGTACCGACATTGCAATGGCATAGTTGGTTGCACCTTTATTTTTAATGACGTTTGCTCCGCACCGACGTACCTCCTCCTGGATTTTGTCGTATTGATTGCGAAAGACTCCTTTATTATAACTCTCCAACTCCATTCCTGCAATGGAAACCAATGACCACGGTACAAAAGAAGAATCTCCGTGTTCTCCCAATACATATCCGTGTACGTTGCTCGGATTCACCTCCGCCTGTGTCGCGATGATACTACGCAGCCGGCTGGAATCCAAAAGTGTTCCCGTTCCAATCACCCGCTCTTTTGGCAGATCCGTGATCTTTTGTATTGCATACGTCAAAATATCGACCGGATTGCTCACTACGATATAGATTGCATTCGGAGCATAGGTGACTGCCTGCGGCATGACCTGCTTGATGATGTCGACATTTCCCTGTACCAGTTCGATACGCGACTGCCCTGGTTTTCTTGCTTTTCCAAGTGTGATAATCACAATATCGGAATCTTTAATATCCGCATAATCACCCGCATAGATGTTGACCGGATGTGCCAGCGGCGTTCCCTGCACCATATCCATTGCCTCTCCCATTGCCAGTTCCTTTGCAATGTCTACCAGCACAACCTCCGAACAGGCTCCGTCCAATACTAATGAGTATGCGATAGAAGAACCTACCCTTCCCGCACCCAGTATACTGATTTTTTTGTTGTTGCTCATGATACCCTCCTAACTTAATATTACCTACTCCCAATCCTCAAAGACGCCATCGTAAATGCACAAAAAAATAGCATGAAATCTAACAGAATAGTTTGCCCTTACGCATCTGATTCCTGTTAATATTCCATGCTATTACCGCCTTTCTCTCCCTCAAAAATTTACATTTTCACACTAGCATATTTGCTATATGCGGTCAATAAATCGGGCGGTTAATATTTCGTTAAGGTTTTATCAATCAACTTTCGGAAGGCTTGCAAATCCCGGTTTCAAATCCTCATCTGTCGGGATATAATCGCTCATCTTACCATCATTATAGTTGGCGTACGCATACATATCAAAGTAACCTGTACCCGTCAAACCAAATACAATGGTTTTCTCCTCTCCCGTTTCTTTGCACTTCATCGCCTCATCGATTGCCACACGGATTGCATGACTGCTTTCCGGTGCCGGGAGGATTCCCTCTACTCTCGCAAACTGCTGTGCAGCCTCAAATACTTTTGTCTGCTCTACGCTTCTTGCCTCAATCAAACCGTCATCATATAACTGTGACAAAGTACTGCTCATACCGTGATAACGAAGTCCGCCTGCATGATTCGGAGACGGAATAAAGCCGCTGCCCAATGTGTACATCTTAGCAAGCGGGCATACTTTTCCGGTATCACAGAAATCGTATGCGTATTTTCCTCTTGTGAGGCTAGGGCAGGATGCCGGTTCTACCGCAATGAACCGGTAATCATTCTCGCCTCTTAACTTCTCGCCCATAAACGGAGAGATTAAACCGCCGAGGTTGGAACCGCCACCGGCACATCCGATGATGATATCCGGATCAATATTATATTTATCCAATGCAATTCTTGTTTCAAGACCAATTACAGACTGGTGCAACAAAACCTGATTCAAAACACTTCCGAGTACATAACGATACCCCGGTGTCGTGGTTGCCACTTCTACCGCCTCGGAAATTGCACAGCCAAGACTTCCGCCTGTTCCCGGATGTTCTTCGAGAATCTTTCTTCCCACCTCGGTATCCATAGACGGAGAAGGTGTTACGCTCGCCCCGTAAGTTCTCATCACTTCTCTTCGGAACGGTTTCTGCTCATAGGACACTTTTACCATAAACACTTTGCAGTCCAAATCGAAATAAGAACACGCCATAGACAATGCGGTTCCCCACTGGCCTGCTCCCGTCTCAGTGGTAACGCCCTTTAATCCCTGTTTCTTTGCGTAGTAAGCCTGTGCGATCGCAGAATTTAACTTATGGCTTCCGCTGGTGTTATTTCCCTCGAATTTGTAGTAGATTTTTGCCGGTGTCTGCAACTTTTCTTCAAGGCAGTATGCACGTACTAACGGTGACGGACGATACATTTTATAAAAATTCTGAATGTCCTGCGGAATATCCAGATAAGCATCTGTATCATTTAACTCCTGTGCCACTAACTCATCACAGAATACTGCTCCCAATTCCTCTGCCGTCATTGGTTTTAATGTCTGTGGGTTTAAGAGTGGTGCCGGTTTGTTCTTCATATCTGCCCGAACATTATACCATTGCTTTGGCATCTCGTTTTCTTCCAGATAAATTTTGTAAGGAATTTCCTTGTTGCTCATGTTCATCTCTCCTTTTCTGATGTGGCACGGTTAATATTTTTCCATTTCTTTGTATTTTATTACAACACATCTTCTTTGACAATAGATTATAAAAATTTTTTCTTCTTAAAAATCCACAGGCTGATTAAAATAACCAGAACACTTGCAAGGATTGCAACCGGATAGCCGTATTTCCATGTCAGCTCCGGCATATTGGTAAAATTCATTCCGTACCACCCCGCAATTAACGTCAGCGGCAAAAAGATGGTTGTTACGATGGTCAGCACTTTCATAACGTTATTCTGGCGGATTCCGATTTCCGACTGGTAGACATCCTGCACCTGCATTGCATATTCGCGCAACACCTGTGTTTCTTCCTGCAATCTTTGTGCTCTGTCGGCAAAAATACGAAAAGAGGTAATCTCGGACTTTTTGAAAAAATCCATCTCATTCTCATACAGACTCTCTCCCAAATCCGCAAGCTGACTGTAATACCGATAAAAACGGGAGATTTCTTTTTTCAGTTGAAGCATGTTATAGTTAAAATCTTTGTTCTCGTCCTCCACCATCTGCTCTTCCAACTTCATGATTTCTTTCTCTAAAGCTGCCAGATAGATTAAGTCATCGTCGATCAGCGATACCAAAAAGTCATACAAAAACCGCTCTAACGAATATCCCTTTCGCAGCTTCTGGGCAACGATTTTTCCGATTCCTGCCCGCACAATTCCCGTATCATCAATAAAGATCAACTTTTTCTCCAGAATGTAAAAGGCAAATCCCATATGCTTCTCATGTTCTTTTTTAATCGGAATGTGAAATGTCCCGAACAGATAACTCTGATGGCTTTCCAATTTGCAAAAGTGGATATTATCCTCTCTCTGGTTCAGCAGATACGTTGCACGGATGTCCATTTCCTCTTCCCACTCCCGCTGGGTAAAGACCGCCACGGTATTCTGGCTCTGTTTCCATTCCGCCAAATTTGTTTCTTCCATCCTATCCTTTTTAATCTCATAAAACATTGGCTTTTCTTTGTTCCTTTCTTATATCAGCATGGTACGATTCCCGTTTTTTTATGAAAAAAATCGAAAACTATTATTTTGCTAGTTACATTTTTTTACTAATTCTTACATCGGCCTTTGGTTATAATTTCGTTTACTCCGGCACATACTTTTTGTGTACGGAAGAATTTTTCATGAATTTTAACACAGAAAGGATCTCTATGCAAGAATTTGACCGAATTCGGCAGGCTGTGGCGG
>CAKRJK010000047.1 GCA_934351705.1 uncultured Lachnospiraceae bacterium | reverse complement strand
AAATATCTCGAGGAAAATAAAGATTTTACCGTAGAGTATCCTGAGGATTGCATCAACCAGGGAGAAAAAGAGATTATAGTAAACGGTATCGGCGAGTATGCCGGAACCCGTGTCATGAAATATAACATCAAACAGAAGTCTTTGGCAGATTATGATGTAGTATGTGAAGGACCGGAAGTAGAGTACACCGGAGAGGACACATTCTTAGATGCAAGAAACCAGATGCAGGTAAGCTTTGAGAACAAAGACGGACAGAAAGTAGAGCTGGTATACGGAAGAGATTTCCTTGTAGAAAAAGTAAGCAGCGGAACCAGTGACTATACTTCAAAAGGAAAACAATACGTTAAGATTGTTGCAGTAGCAGACGGCGAGTATAACAACTACATTGACACCAAAGAAGACAACACCTGTTACTACACCGTCGGAGGCAAATCCTTAGCCGACAAAGACGGCAATCCGGTCAGCAATTTGAGCATTACCGGTATTACAGGAACAAAAGTAAAATACGATAACGGCAATCCGGTAACACTGGACGAATCAAAGATTGAACTCTGGTGGAACGATGAAGAACAGTTAGTACAGGGAGTAGATTATAAAATATCCTATGAGAACAATACAGAGGCAGGAACAGCAACTGTAGTGATCAAAGGTATCGGTAATTATACAGGAACCGTTCGCCAGAACTTCAGTATTGTATATGACATTTCTGCAATGACAGTAGAGATGCAGGATCAGGAGGGAAATGTCGCAACAGGAAATGAACTCCAGTACACAGGAGAGATTCAGACACCGATTGTTGTAGTTAAGAATAACAACGCCGTATTGCAGGCGGGTACAGACTATGACATTATTTATAACAATCCGAATTCCAAGACTGTGGCAAACGGATACACCGTAACCATTACAGGAAAGGGATTGTACTCGGGAACGAGAACAGAGAGTTATGCCATTACACCGCGTCAGCTCAGCACCGTGACAAAACTGGTCATCCAGTCTGAGAAATACGACGGCCAGCCGCATAAATATGCTCCGGTATACAAACTCGGAGATTATAACCTGAAGAAAGATGTAGATTTCAAAGTTATCAGTTGGACAAATGAAGCAGACGATACAGACCATGATTGTATTAACGCAGGAACGATATTAGTCAAAGCGGAAGGAATCGGTAATTTTGCAGGAGAGGACATCTTTACCTATGAAATTATTACAACAGACATCGCCGACGCATATTATGTAGGTCCGGCAGAGATTCCGTATGACGGCACATCACACAGACCGGAGACATTGGGAATCATTCTGGAATATGACGGAACAGATGTAGATCCGAGCGACTATACCGTTAAGACTTGTGTGGATACCGGAGACAGCACATCGACAAAGAACAGTCAGTGTATCAATGCAGGAACAGTCACAGCCGTATTAAAAGGAAGAAACAACTTCGGCGGTGAGAAAACAATTACATACACCATCACAAAACAGAAGATAGAAACAGGAAATATCAAGCTGGTAGGAGCATCGGAAGTGCCTTATAACCATGAAGTACAGAACCCATCCATTCAGGTTTCTGACGGCAGCGGCGCATCCATGGACCCGGCAAACTACACCTGCACTTATTATAAGAGAGATTCGGCGGGAATGTTGACCGAGGTATCCGAATGTAAAGATGCAGGAACATACGTTATTCATGTAGAAGGAAAAGCAAACTATCAAGGTTCAGCGGATTTGACATACAAAATCACAGCGATTGACATCAATGTATCAACGGTCTATGACATCACATATGACGGAGTGGAAGACCAGGGATACACAGGTTCTGCGATTGTTCCGCCAAATCTGAAAGTGTATGAACAGAAGAAAAATGACGTAGGGGCGGTTAAGAGAGAACTGGTTGCGGGAACAGATTATACCGTTGTCGGTACAAATAACGTCAACAAAGGAAAAGCAACCATTACTATCAAGGGAATCGGCAACTACACAGGAGAAAAGACAACCAGCTTTAACATTACGGCAAAAGATATTACAGAGAAATCTGACGGACAAAACTATGATGTAGATTTAACAGAGGTAATGTCTGCACAATATACGGGAGAAGTATTGACACCGGATCTGCCGTTAATGCAGGGTGACCGCAAACTGATACAGGGAACGGACTACAAGGTAACTTACGTTGCAGATACAAACAGACGAATCGGTGTGGCATACGGAACCATCGAGGGAATCGGCAACTATACCGGAACAAGAACCTTTACCGAGACAGATCCGATCTTCAAGATTGTATCAAGAATGTTAGATGAAGCATACAACAGAGGTGATTTAAGACTGGAGCTTCCGACCTATACATATGACGGAAAAGCAAAATCAGTAGACAAAGATTTAGTTGTATACTACGGTACAGAGAAGTTAGAAAAGGGAACCGATTATACGGTAGAGAAACCGGATGATTGTATCAGCGGCGGAGAGAGAGCGTTGGTTATCAACGGTGCCGGCAATTACGGCGGTACGGTAAACGCAACCTTTACCATTCGTCCGAGAAATATTATGAAAGAAGATTTGCAGACGTTTATCGACGGAGCATCTATGGATGACATTATCACTGCAAGTCCTTATATCGGAAAAGAGATCACACCGGCAGTTGTTATTTACGATACATTACCGGGAAGATCAAAAACAAAATTAAAACAAGATAAAGACTATACCGTAACTTATAACAATAATAAAGAAATCGGTATGGCAGAAGTTGTAATCACCTTTATCGGAAATTATACCGCATACAATGACTACGATGCAGGTACGGTAAAGAATACTTACACACATGAGTTTGAGATTCTTCCAAAGAGTATTCAGGACCCGGATGTAATCTTAGAAGAGATACCGGATCAGGGATACACAGGAAGTGAGATTACACCGTTACCGAAGCTGACTTACAAGATTTCCAACACAGAAGAAGTCGTATTGGAAAAAGATCAGGATTACATTGTAGAGTACAGTGACAATAATGTTGACGTCGGAAGAGTAGAAGTGACAATTACCGGTATCAACAGTTGCTACGGAGAACTTACCACGACCTTTAAGATCGTAAGAAAAGATCTGGATTCCGACGGAATTGAGATTGCAGAGATACCGGATCAGTCTTACACGGGAGAGGAACTCACACCGGAAGTTGTAGTTTACTATAACGGAGTGCCGCTTGTGGAAGAGCAGGATTATGAGTTGACCTGGGAAGACAACACATATCCGGGACAGGCGACAGTCACAGCAACAGGTAAAGGCAATTACGCAAAGAGTATCTCAAGAACCTTTAATATCAGAGGAGATCTGGAGAAGTACGGTGCGATTGCACCGATAGATCCGCAGTGTTATACCGGAGATCTGATCGAGCCGGAAGTAAAAGTAACATTTGCAGACAAGACACTGGAATTAGGTAAAGATTATAAGGTTACTTATAAGAAGAACTTAGGTGTCGGCGTGGCAGAAGTTACGGTAAAAGGTATCGGAGTATACGACGGAACGCTGACAGCAAACTTCAATATTTCCAAAGATATTGTAGAGGCTGAGATTGGTAAGCTGGCAAACAAATACACCTACACGGGTGATGAGATCACACCGCAGGTAACCGCAGTTTATAAGAAAAAACAACTGGTAGAAGGAAAAGACTACGAGGTTTCTTATAACAACAACATAGAGGTTGGTACAGCAACCGTATGTCTGAAGGGTATCGGAGAATATACGGGCGTATGTGAGAAAGATTTTGAAATCATCACAAGAAAGATCACTACCTGTACAGCAACCAAGATGAAGACGGTTACTTACAACGGAACCGAGAAGAAACCGACCGTTACTTTGTGGTATGAGAATAAGAAATTAACAAGAAATACCGATTATAAAGTAAGCTATGAGAGAAATAAAGAGCCGGGTATCGGAAAAGCAGTTGTAACCGGATTAGGCAATTACAGCGGAACAATGACGCTCGACTTCAAGATTAAGGTCGGAGAACCGATCGGACTCAAGAAAATTGCAACAACAGCTTCTACCGTAAAACTTTCATGGAAATCGGGAGGAACTGTTTCGGGATATGAACTGTTCCGAAGTACGGACGGAAAGAAGTGGGATAAAGTCGCAACAGTCAACACAACAGGCTGCACAGACAAAGATCTGACCGCTTCTACCACCTACCAATACAAAGTACGTGCTTACATACAGAACGGATTGAAAAAGATTTACAGTGATTATACCGATGTTATATCCGCAAATACCATACCGCAAAAACCGACAGTGACATTGTCATCACCGAGAAAATCCCAGGCGATGATTGTCTGGACAAAACAATCGACAGCAGATGGATATGAGATATACCAAAGTACAAAGAAAGGCAGCGACTACAAGATGGTTCGCAATGCTCAGGGAAGTAACTGTACAACATATACAAAGACGAAGCTGACAAGCGGAGGTACTTACTACTACAAGGTACGTGCTTACAAAAAGATGAAAGGTGTCAAAGTGTACGGACAATATTCAACAATTCAGAGCATCAAAGTGAAATAAACATGGAAAATGAGTACAGAATAGGTGCATACGTTTTTGATACATACGAAGAATATCGTGACGGACTCGACGATGTAAACACGATTCGTTACATCGTCGAGAACGCAGATATGGAAGATCCGGATGTAGTATTGCATCTCTACGATTGGATGAAAAATGAAAAACTAGTTTTAAAAAGTCCGATAGGGGAGGCTTTCTATGCCGACGTAGTGGAAAGAGTTGCCAACTATTCACAGAATCAGCTCACAGAAGAAAAAAAAGAGGTTGTGAAAAAAGAAAAAAACGACAAGCTGCAAAAATACGGTGGAATTATCTGTATCGGCGTGGCGATGATCTGCTTTTTAATTTATTTTGGTCTGGAGTACACCAACTATAAAGGAAATAAAGAAACACAGCGTCTGCAGGAGTTAAAGCAGCAGGCGGAAGATGAGGAGGCACCGACAGCCCGGCTCGGACAACAGAGAGAAATCAGAGACGATACCTCGCAGGAGACAGAAGGGCAGGCGTCGGCAACCGAAGCAACAGAACCGGTAATGTTACCGGAATATGCCGCAATCTATGCAGAAAATAATGATTTTATCGGATGGCTGAAGATAGATGATACGATTATTGATTATCCGGTCATGCAGTCAAAAAACGAAAGCAATTATTATCTGAATCACACATTTAGCCACGAGGAAGACAAAAACGGAACATTATTTATTGATTCCAGAAATGATATTGTAAACAGAAGTACCAACATTATCATCTACGGTCACAATATGAAGAGCAATGCCATGTTTGGCTCGCTTAAAAAATATCTGGACGAGGACTACTGGCAAAAACATAAAATGATCCAGTTTGATACCCTTTATGAGAAGGGAACTTATGAGGTCGTGGCGGTTTGTCTGGGCAAGGTGGAATACCAGGATGAAGATGTTTTCCGATATTATGATTTTCTGAATGCGGAGAATGAAGAACAGTTTAATGCCTTTTTGGACAACGTAGAAAAGAGTGCAGTCTTTGAAGATAAAGACGCAATTGGCTACGGAGACGAATTATTAACACTTTCTACTTGTAATCACTATGTAGAAAATGGTAGACTATATATAGTAGCAAAGAAAGTTGCAGAACAATAAACGTAAATGAAAGTAGGGCGATGAAATGAAGGGAAAAACAAAAAGAAGAATAGGCATATTTTTAGTCGTTGCAATGCTTGCGGTCTTGGTAATACCGGCGTTTTCAGCAATGGCAGATGATGCGGAAGATTTTGATATCTCGGGAGGAATCCTGAATGCATATGTCGGAGCCGGCGGTGACGTCGTAATACCGGATACGGTAACACAGATTGCAGACGGGGCATTTCAGGATACGAACGTAACAAGCGTTACCATTCCGTCAACAGTGACAGCCATCGGAGCGTATGCATTTGCAGAGTGTACAAACTTATCCAGTATTTCCATACCGGGAAGTGTAAGCAGTATGGGAACGGGAGTATTTTCTAACTGCGGCAGCTTATCATCGGTAGACTTGGGTTCAACCGGTATTTCCGCAGTTCCGGCAAGAACATTTTATAACAGTGCCGTAAGCAGTGTGAATCTGCCGGCAAGTGTCGGAAGCATCGGAGATAACGCATTTGCGGAATGTACCAGCTTAGGAAGTATCAATATTCCGTCCGGTGTAACCGTGATTTCAAATTCTGCATTTGAAGGAGCAAGCAATCTTACAAGCATTACGGTAAGCGGAGGAAATCCGAGCTATTCTTCTTATGACGGATGTATTTATAACAAAGGAATGACCAAACTTCTGGTTTGCCCGGAAGGAAAATCCAGTATCCAGACAGCAGGAAATACCTCAACATACGGAACAGGAGCATTCAGCGGATGTGGCGGAATTACTACATTAGATGTTCCGGCCAGCATTACAACCATCGAGAGCAATGCTTTTACCGACAGCGGTATTCAGACAATTACCATACCGGCAAGCGTTAAGAACATCGGAAGCCAGGCAAGCTGGGATCCGGCTATTATTTATACTTACGCAGGTTCCGCAGGAGAAGCATTTGCAGCCGGATACAACTATGAATATGAACTGCTTGACGATGCAGCACCTGTCAATCCTTCAGAAGACCCGCAGGATCCAAATAATGCAGGAACAAACGGCGGCACCACAAATCCGTCAGGAACGAACGGTGCAGCAAACGGAGCGACAAACGGTTCCGGTGCAAGCGTGACAACAGGAGTCGGCGGAGTTACTACCGCAAGCGGCTCTGTCGGAGGAAGAGCAACGGGTGGAGCACATGTTTTGGACAGCACACCAAAGACAGGACCAGAGATGAATGCAAGAGTCATCTTGTGTATCGCAGTATTCTTTGTTGGAATCTATTTGATTATCAGCAGCAGAAAAGAAGAGAAAACAGCATAATCGCCTAATGCTAATATATATAGAAGTCTTACAGACATAATAAACCGCAATATCAAACTACGACTCGTTCTATGAGAGGAATAGAAGAGTTTCGGGTAGTTTGATACTGCGGTTGTGTTTTGTCCGGTATCGTTTTGTCTTTGATGCAAAGCAGGATTTTAGCGAAAATAGCTTGACAGCCGCGAAAAATGCTTATATAATAATTTAGCGTGCATACAAATGCACACTTATCAACAAAACACACAGGAGGTGAAAAACATGCCAACATTTAACCAGTTAGTAAGAAAAGGACGTCAGACATCTGTAAAGAAGTCTACAGCACCTGCACTTCAGAAAGGTTACAACTCTTTAAAGAAGAAACCGACTGATACATCTTCTCCACAGAAGAGAGGTGTTTGTACAGCAGTTAAGACTGCAACTCCTAAAAAACCTAACTCAGCTCTTAGAAAAATTGCCAGAGTTCGTCTTTCTAACGGAATCGAAGTAACATCTTACATTCCGGGTGAAGGTCACAACTTACAGGAGCATAGCGTTGTTCTGATCCGTGGTGGTAGAGTAAAAGACTTACCAGGTACAAGATACCATATCATCCGTGGAACACTTGATACAGCAGGTGTAGCTAACAGAAAACAGGCTCGTTCCAAATACGGTGCTAAGAGACCAAAAGATGCTAAATAAGATTAGCAGTCAACAATGTATCACAAACAGAACTAGGTAAAAGTGTTGGAAATGTAGATTCACCTATTACGGATAAATTCGTATGAGGACTTTTCCGCACGAACACAGAGAACGACACATGTGAGTACCGTTGAATTAATCGAAAACAAAAAGAATGATTAAGGAGGGAAGTACCGTGCCACGTAAAGGACATACTCAAAAAAGAGACGTATTAGCAGATCCGTTGTACAACAACAAAGTGGTTACCAAGCTTATCAACAACATCATGTTAGATGGTAAGAAAGGTATTGCACAGAAGATTGTATACGGAGCATTTGACAGAGTTGCAGAGAAAACCGAGAAACCGGCACTTGAAGTATTCGAGGAAGCTATGAACAACGTAATGCCTGTATTAGAAGTAAAGGCAAGACGTATCGGTGGTGCAACATATCAGGTGCCAATCGAGGTAAGACCGGACAGACGTCAGGCTTTAGCACTTCGTTGGATCACATTGTATGCTCGTAACAGAGGTGAGAAAACAATGGAAGAGAGATTGGCAAATGAGATTATGGATGCAGCAAACAATACAGGTGCATCTGTAAAGAAAAAAGAAGATATGCACAAGATGGCAGAGGCAAACAAAGCTTTTGCACATTACAGATTCTAAACCAAAGGCAGTTTGTTTGGTGTAGAATATAGAAAATTAAGGAGGAAAATCCCTTGGCTGGAAGAGAATATCCATTAGAGAGAACCAGAAACATTGGTATTATGGCTCATATCGATGCAGGTAAGACAACATTGACAGAGCGTATTTTATATTATACCGGTGTTAATTATAAGATCGGTGATACTCACGAAGGTACTGCAACCATGGACTGGATGGAGCAGGAGCAGGAAAGAGGTATCACAATTACTTCAGCCGCTACAACATGTCACTGGACAGAGCAGGAGAACTGCAAACCGAAAAAGGGTGCTTTAGAGCATCGTATCAATATCATTGATACTCCGGGACACGTTGACTTCACAGTTGAAGTTGAGCGTTCACTTCGTGTATTGGACGGCGCCGTTGGTGTCTTCTGTGCAAAGGGTGGTGTTGAGCCTCAGTCTGAGAACGTATGGCGTCAGGCTGACACCTACAATGTACCGAGAATGGCATTCATCAATAAGA
>CAKRJK010000046.1 GCA_934351705.1 uncultured Lachnospiraceae bacterium | reverse complement strand
GTTCTTGCCTTTCTTGGTTTGCTAAGGG
Organism: uncultured Lachnospiraceae bacterium; assembly: GCA_934351705.1. Taxonomy (GTDB): domain Bacteria; phylum Bacillota; class Clostridia; order Lachnospirales; family Lachnospiraceae; genus Maccoyibacter. Next base: position 8,948 of record CAKRJK010000046.1, on the reverse strand, counting down.
CTTAGGTATTATTATACGAAAACAAGTCGTAAAATTCAATGTGGAATTTTCGGATTTCTGCCATTTTGATTGAATGTGGGATTTCTTGTTATACATAAAGAAAAGTCCTATAAACACTGTGTTTATAGGACTTTTTCATATCATTCATTTATTTACTTAGAAATTCGCAATTAGCAAACACCCTGTGCAAGTATAGCATTTTCTAAGGCGTCCACATATTTGCTGGATTGTTCCTCATTTTGTATATTATAGGTGTATTACTATTTTCATTCCTCATCCACTAAAATCATTTCATATACTTCATCGCTTACCCTGAGTTTCTGAATACTCTGATTCTTTGCCAGATATGTACACTTATCATAATGTTGCTCTTTATAGTGTTTTGAGAAAATTGCAAGTACCTTATTTGTTGGTTGTGACAGTTTCCTGACATCCTCGTTATACAATGTAACCGGAAAATCTGTTTTCTTTCCGGTTCTAAATCCAACACTCAGAACTGCTCTGGTATCTCCCACAAAATAATCAGCTCTGATACAGATTCCACTATTGATGAAATCTCCTATCATACAATGATGATATAAAAGTTCCGAAAGATACGGCAACACCATCAGTTTCTGTTGCACTTTTCCTTTATTATCAATTTCAAAATCACGTTCAGAAAGTTTTGACTCCAAACAAGCCGCATAAAACTGTTGTGCAGACAGTCTTGTTTTCACACCTGTCATATGCAAAAAGTTCATGTCTCGAAATCCTACACTTGCTGTTTTTGTGTCTTTTCCCTCCTGATACACAATGAGAAAATGTTTATCATTCAATTTTTCTTCATATTTCTTTGCAGCATCTATTATAATCTTCAATGCTGCTTTCTTATCGTATTTTGCCATTTGCACCCCATTAACTTCAAAAAGGCTGCCCTTTCGGACAACCTTTCTCTTTTCTTTTGATGCTGATTTTTCTGTTGTCTGCCAACCGTCCGCCTCTCTATGTGCGGCTCAACTGTGGAGTTTTTCTGTTGCTCCCCAACCTGCCAGCCTACGAACTGGCTAAAATGTCAGATTTTTAAGGTGTCAGCACACCCAGACAGACTTATCTGTCTTTGTACTATTATTATATGAACTCCATCTTTTTATGTCAAGTGGAGTAAACATTTTTCCTGAAATTTTGTAGTTCCATGCACCATTTCAGCCTTATGAATCAATACACAACTTCACCTATTTTCCTGTGTTATATTTTTATCCGTTAGTAAAAAGTAAAACCCCACACATTTGCAGTCTCCTGCAATGTGCGGGATTTCGTATTTAAACAATAATTAATTAGCTTCTAAAAATTAGCAAACACCCTGTGCTAACATAGCATCTGCAACTTTCTCAAATCCTGCGATATTTGCTCCTGCAACATAATCGCCTTCCATACCGTAGCGTTTTGCTGCATCATCCAGATTGTGGAAGATATTTACCATGATCTGTTTTAATTTCGCATCAACCTCTTCAAATGTCCAGCTTAATCTCTCAGAGTTCTGGCTCATCTCTAATGCGGAAGTTGCTACACCGCCTGCATTTGCAGCTTTACCCGGTGCAAACAGGATTCCGTTCTTCTGTAAGTACTGAGTTGCTTCTAATGTAGTTGGCATATTTGCACCCTCTGCTACTGCAACGCAGCCATTTGCAACCAATGCCTTTGCATCGTCGATTAACAGCTCGTTCTGTGTTGCACATGGAAGTGCCACATCACATTTGATGCTCCATACGCCGCGTCCCTCATGGTACTCTGCACTTGGTCTTGCAGCAGCGTACTCTGTTAAACGTGCACGTTTTACTTCTTTTACCTCTTTTAACAATGCAACGTCAATTCCTTCCGGATCATAAACCCATCCTGTAGAATCGGAAACAGTAACAACTTTTGCTCCTAACTCCTGTGCTTTCTGTGTTGCATAGATTGCAACATTACCGGAACCGGAAACACATACTGTTTTTCCTGCAATATCCATTCCGTTGCATTTTAACATCTCTTCTGTTAAATATAATAAACCATAGCCTGTTGCCTCTGTACGAGCAAGAGAACCGCCGTAGGATAAACCTTTTCCTGTCAGAACGCCTTCATAAACGCCTCTGATTCTCTTATACTGACCAAACATATAACCGATCTCTCTTGCACCTGTTCCGATGTCACCTGCCGGTACGTCAGTGTCTGCTCCGATATATTTGCAAAGTTCTGTCATAAAGCTCTGGCAGAATGCCATAACCTCACGGTCTGATTTTCCTTTTGGATCAAAGTCAGAACCACCTTTACCTCCGCCGATTGGAAGTCCTGTTAAGGAGTTCTTGAAAATCTGCTCAAATCCTAAGAATTTGATGATACCGATGTTTACAGACGGATGCAAACGCAATCCTCCTTTGTACGGTCCGATAGAATTGTTGAACTGTACACGGTATCCTGTATTTACCTGTACCTGACCATTGTCATCTACCCACGGTACTCTGAATTTAAACTGTCTGTCCGGTTCACAAAGACGCTCTAATAACGCTTCTTTGCGATATTTCTCTTCATTTGCCTCGATTACCGGGCGTAAAGATTCTAATACTTCGGTTACCGCCTGAAGGAATTCCGGTTCAGACGCATTTTTTTCGCGTACTCTTGCAAGCACATCATCAACGTAGCTCATTTTGTTCTCTCCTTTTATTTTCATTTTTTTGTTGTCTATTTCCCACCAAAATTTATTTTATTACCGTTTTTGCAATTTTGCAATACTTTTTATGCATTTATCACGAATAGAATATGATTTTTTATACATTTTTACATCAAATTGCAATTTCCGTTTTGAAAAATTGCATATTTTTATTTTGTACGGTTTCTGCTACTCTTTAAAACGATCTTTAATCTGATGTGACACATATAAAGTTGCAATGATGTCGGAAATACCACTGTAAATCAATCCGATTCCTACCAGCTGCAAAAGCGTGGTAACAGTAGAAAACGGATTCAGAATAACTACCAATCCTAAAATAACATTTAAAATTGCCGTTGCCAGAACCGTGCTCCATCTGCTGACTTTCATTCTGGCGAGGTCTATGGACTGTTGAAATTTTACAATTCCGCTCAATAAGATGATTACGCCCAAAATAATCGGAATAATAGAAATTACCGCCTCTGCATTAAAGAACAACACTGCTGCCACAACAATAAAGAAAATGCCAAGCACGATTCCCCCGCTGTAACGTCCGTCTGCAGGACTGCTTCTGAAGTATCCAATTAATTGTGTCAATCCCATCAGCAAAATGGTTGCTGCCGCCATATACGCAATGGTTTTTGTCGTTGCCTCCGGGAAAAACAGCAAAATCAATCCCGCAATGATCAGCACTACTCCCGATGCCACAATTCCGTTTTTTAATCTTTGAAATAAATTCATATTGTTCATTCCTCTCTTAATTCTGGTATGTTTCCATATAATGATACATTTTACCGCAGACGAAAATGTTATTCAATGTTTTATCTCGAAAAACAAGACAAAAAAAGGATAATTTTCATTGAAAATCATCCCTTTTCGATACGCTCTTTATACTTCTGTTTTCCAAAGTCCGTGAAGATTACAGTAAATATAAACTGTCTTTGCCTTTTCCCCCGGATGTAAAACAAACTCTGCTCTCGGTGCCTCGTCCGGATGCATTTCTTTCCACATGCCGCCTTTGTCCGTCTCGACTGCTGCCCACATAATGTAATGTTCCTCTAACATCGGATGTTCCACACTTCCGATTTCAACCACTACTTTGTCTCCGTCCTGTTTTACCACCGGCACGTGTTTTTCCACAGCCGCATCGGAATCTCCTGCAATCAATTCACTGTATTCCGTCTTTGCACTCGCATTGCCTCTTGTAAGTTCCATTACCACACTGTTATGTTCTGCATTTTTGAAAAATTTCATTTTAAGTCCTCCTTGTCTTTTAATAGAATTTCTTATTTCTGATTCTATTATACAGGATTCTTTTTTGTTATTCAATATAAAAATGATAATTATTATTATTTTTATTATTTTTCTGTCAAACCTATGACCGAATCGATTGGCAGGGACACGACAATTCCCTTTGCCTTGCTGTGCATTCCGCAATGTTCGCCGATTGCCTGCATGATTTTTAACTTATTCTCATTCTCCGTCACGATAAGAAGCATTTCTTTTTCTTCCTGTATGCTCATTCCCCAGAATCTCATCGCTTCTTTATTTCCTATACGTCTGCTGTGTACCACTGTTCCGCCGCCCGCTCCGGCTTCCCTTGCGATATCCATAACATCTTCACTGTATCCCTGATTTACAACTGCTGCAATAAGCGAGTATTTCATATCCGTCATTTTTATCTCATCCTTTCTATTTGACATCTCCGGCAACTGCTCTTGATCACCATTCAAATCTTCCAATATTTTTAAAATAAGATTGTTCACGCCGGACATCGGAAGTGTAAATGCGATACCGGTGTTGACCGCCCCAATCTTAAGTTCTTTTTTCAGCTTTTTGAGCATATCATCCGCTAAAACTTTCGGCAGCATACTGATCATGATTCCTTTATCGGGAGTTCCCAAGCCCAGAATATCAATCACTTCACTAGAGGCTGTACCCACTCCGTTCCATTGATATTGGATCGGCACAGCACCTTTTTGAAACATATCCGCTGCTTTTTCCGAAAGTTTTGGTGTTGTGATTAAAAACAGGATACGCAGCGGCGCATTTTTTATATTTGCATTCATAAATTTATTCCTCCTCAATTTCGATGATGGAATCCACATCATCCGGTATCATCTCATCCGGCGTATTCAGTTTTTGCTGCTTATTCAACTGCAGCTTATACTGTAAGCCCATAATCTGAACCGCGATCAACGGCGTGAGTGCGACTAACGCTACCACACCGAAGGCATCCGTCATAATGTTGCCTCCTACCGCCTCACAAGCTCCGATACAAAGCGGCAGCAGGAAGGTCGATGTCATCGGACCGCTTGCTACCCCACCGGAGTCAAATGCAATACCCACGAAGATAGACGGAACGATCCTTGCCAGAATCAGTGCTATGACATATCCGGGTATGATGATCCACTGGATGGATATTCCTGTGAAAATCCTGAAAACTGCCAGCCCGATACTGATCGCAACACCGATGGATAAACAACTGTTCATGGATTTTGCTGATATGATTCCGTTTGTAACGGATTGTATCTGGTGGTTCAGAATTTGAATTGCCGGCTCCGCCTTTACGATAAAATAACCGATCAGCATTCCTATCGGAATCAGTATCCACTTGTGTGCGGAACCTGCCATTTCTCTTCCCAACATGGTTCCCACTGGTGCAAACCCTACATTTACCCCGCAAAGGAACAGCACCAAACCCACATATGTATAAGCAAAACCGACTAAAATACGTTTTATCTGTCTTTTATGATACCGTTTACTGACACATTGAAAGATAAAAAATACTGCAACAATCGGCAATAGTGAAACAAATACCTCTTTTGCATATTGCGGAATTTCAACTGCAAACGCATGCGCCACATCCCTCATTGTAACCACACCGGCAACTTCTGCGGCGGAATAGACTGTTTCTTTCGGTGAATAACAGCACCCGAGCAGCATGACGGCAATGATCGGTCCGACACTGGACAACGCGACCAATCCGAAACTGTCGCTGGAGGCGTCTTTGTCACCCCGGACTGCGGAAAGTCCGACTCCCATCGACATGATAAACGGTACCGTAATCGGTCCGGTCGTCACGCCGCCCGAGTCAAACGCAACTGCGAGAAACTCTTTCGGAACAAAAAGTGAAAATAACAAAATGATCGCATACAATATCATCAAAAGAATTGAGAGGTTGACATGCAAAATAATTCGCAACACCGCAATTCCAAGACAAAGTCCCACTCCGACTGCAATCGTCAATATCAAAACCTTATTTGGAATGGAGGGAACCTGCCCGGATAAAATCTGTAAATCCGGCTCCGCTATGGTAACCAACACGCCCATTACAAAAGTAACCAGTGCCACCACACCTACCTTTTGCAGCTTCGATAAATGAGCACCGATTCCTTCTCCCAAAGGCCTCATCGACATTTCGGCTCCCAGCTGGAACGCACCCATTCCGACGATTAGCATCAATGCACCCACAAAAAACATGACTACTATGCCGATTTCCAGCGGGACAAGGATGATACTCAGCAAAAGTACAATGCCTGTAATCGGCAGTACCGCCGAAAGAGACTCCTGTATGTTCTCTTTTAATTTCAAATTCAAATAAAACGCCTCCTTTTCATTTTTGATTTTAGTTCGTTGGTGAACTTTTTGGGTATAATAATATTACTCTCCGAGTTCCTGATTAATATTCTCATTCATTTTATTAATCACTTTTTTTACAATCTCAAATTCGTCCGGACTGATTCCTCTTTGCATAATGTCCTTGCATTCTGTATATACCGCCGTCACTTTGCCGATTACTTCCTTGGAGCTTTCTGTCAAACTGATATGGCTTATTCTGTGATCCCTGTCATCTTCATGTATCCGGATAAATCCTTTGGAGCAAAGATTATCTATGGATTTGGAGATATGTGCTTTGGAAATGTGCTTCTTTTGTATAATTCCCTTTGCTGTATCTATATTTCTTTCTTCCTGCAAAAATACCAAAAGATCCACTTCCACCGGTCGCAAGTCATACTCATGAATGATCGGCTCTATCTTTTTTTCCATCAGCTTTTTTAATTGCAGTCCTGACATAATGACATCATTTATTTCCATATGTCCTCCCTATTAGTTCGCCAAGAAACTATCTGGTTGCAGTATAACAAGATTTCCTTTTATTGTCAATCCGTAATTTTGCACACGTGTTTCGCTTATCGGTTGACCGCACCCCGACAACTCTTTAAAATGTCTTGAACAACGCAAGTAATGCGGTTTTCTAAAATAACTACAAAAAAAGTGGTTGCCATAATAGCAACCACTTTTTATAGTCGATGCGACAGGATTTGAACCTGCGACCTCTGCGTCCCGAACGCAGCGCTCTACCAAGCTGAGCCACGCATCGAAATCACACGATTAAAAATCGTGCTTAATTATATTATCACACTTTTTCTGATTTGTCCAGAACGAAATGAAATAATTATCATACAAATCTGTGACCTCTAAATATAATAACTTCCGCCCATCTTGTTTTTCTGTATTTCCACAAAATCTTCCAGTGTCGTACCCTCTAAATATTTGTTAATGACATCATAAAGCCCCTGCCAAAACTCTACCGTGGCACAGCTTTCGTAATTTTCACATAAGTTCTCGTCATCCTCCAGACAGGTAATCGGTGCAAAACTTCCCTCAATCGCCTCAAGAATCTCTCTCGCCGTATATTCAGACGGTTTCCTTGCCAGACGGTATCCCCCCTGGGCACCTCTGCCGCTCTTTAAAAGCCCTGCCCGATTTAACGGTGTGACAATCTGCTCCAGATATTTCACCGATATATTCTGTCTCTCCGAAACATCCTTCAAAGAAATATATTTTCCCGTATCATGCAGCGCCAAATCTATCATCAGGCGCAGTGCATATCTTCCTTTTGTTGATACTTTCATGTTAATGCCTCCTCTTATGTTATTCTGCTATCATGCGGATACAACCGTAAATCCCCGCATCATTTCCCAGCTTTGCCAAAACAATCTTAGCATTGCGTGATGCATGATAACTGTTTTTCATAAAGTATTTTGTCAGCACATCCGTTACGATATTTCCCGCTTTGGAAACTCCGCCTCCGATTACGATCACCTGCGGATTCAACACACACGCAATGTTTGCGATTGCCGTTCCCAACATCTCCCCGAAATCTTCCACTCTTTTCACCGCAAAGTCATCACCCTGTTTCGCGGCATCAAAAATATCCTTTGCCGTCACATGCTCTATTGTACGGAGCGATGTCTCACAAGTCAAATCTTCTTTTAATATTTTCTCAGTTACCCGTGCAAATCCTCTCGCCGATACAAACTGTTCCAGACAACCGCTCTTTCCGCACGAACACTCTTCTTCCCATTCAAAATCCACCTTGATATGACCGATTTCACCTGCCGCGCCGTTCGAACCTGCAAGCATTTTTCCTCCGGTTACAATTCCGCCGCCGACGCCAGTGCCGATTGTGACCAGCAAAACATCCTCGCTTCCCTCGCCGCTGCCCCGCCACATTTCTCCGAGTGCCGCTACGTTTGCGTCATTTCCTGCCTTGACAAAAAGCCCGGTCTTTTCGGCTAATGCCTGCTCGACGTTAAAAACGCCCCAGCCCAGATTGACACACTTAATGACTGTTCCGTCCTCCCTGACCGGTCCGGGAACGCCCATTCCGATTCCTTTGACTTCTTTTTTTAAAATCCCTTTTTCTTTTAATTTTTGATCTACCTGCTCTGCAATATCATCTAAAATGTATGCTCCCGATTCCTCGGTTCTCGTCGGAATCTCCCACTTTTCCAGTAATTCTCCCGACATCTCAAAAAGTCCCATCTTGATTGTTGTTCCGCCTATATCTATGCCAAATCCATACTTCTGCATTGCTGTCTGCCTCTCCTTTTATTGTTCGCTATCGTCTGCCCCGTCATTCTCCTGCGTATCACTGTAAGCCGCATACACCGGAAAATCCTGTGGCTCTAATCCCTCGTGGATTTTTGTCATATATGTTTTCCAGATTGCTCCCGGATAAGTCGCTCCCGAAAGCCCGTCCAGTTTCTTTGGCAAATCATAGCCCACCCATACACTGGTGGTATAGTAACGGGTGTAGCCCACAAACCATCCGTCCTTGTTATCATTTGTTGTTCCCGTCTTTCCCGCACAAGGTATGCCATCGAGTGCAATGCCTTTTCCGGTTCCGTTGGTCATAACACTTTTTAGAACATCCGTCATCATACGTGCCGCATTTTCACGATAGATCGGCGTTACCTCCTGCTGTGTGCTGAGT
>CAKRJK010000045.1 GCA_934351705.1 uncultured Lachnospiraceae bacterium | reverse complement strand
GTTTTACAGGCGTTGAATGACATAAAAGATTTATATGAAAGGACAGAGTCTATCACCGTTTTTGACAGCACGCTTGAAAGAAACAAAGATGACAAAACAAAACGAACGGAGAAGTTGACAAAACTTTTGCAGAAACATGAAGAAAAGATTGAACTCAAAGAAAGAGAAGAAGCCATTCTCAAGATGATTGATGTAAACAAACACCTCTCATTTCAGACAGAGTTACAGGGAGTTCAATTAGCCGAAGTCCGTCAAAAGTCATCTCAAATCGGAGACATCACCGACGAGGAGGCGTTAAAACTCGTTGTCGAAGATGAGGAAATGTTTAAGAAATATCTGTATTATACTTCGGCAAAATATATTCAGAGATTAAAAGAACCCAAAAATCAGGATTTGATGAACATTGTGAAATGTCAGGATGAGAAAAAGAAGGTTCGGGAATTTAACGCATATATACGAAAAAAAGAAAATCTAAAAAAGTTCCAGAAAATCTTTCCGATTATCGCGACGACATCCATATCGGCACATAAACTGGGAGAACCGGGAACTTATTTTGACATGGTCATTATGGATGAAGCAAGTCAGGGAAATATTGCAATGTCACTTGTGCCGATTATCAGAGGGAAAAGTCTTATGCTGGTAGGAGATCCACAACAGCTGAGCCCGGTTATCCTTCTCAATCCGGTAGACAATGAAAAAATGAAAAAAATATATGCAATCACAGAAGAATATGACTATATCAAAAACTCCATATATAAAACCTATCTGGCTTGTGACGCAGTCAGCGAGGAAATTCTGCTCAGTCATCATTATCGCTGCAACGAGAAGATCATCACGTTTAACAACAAAAAATACTACAATAATAAGTTGGTGATAAAGAGCCAAAGCAGGCAGGACACACCGCTGGTATTCAAAAATATTTCCGAAAATACCACAACGTATAAGAATACATCACCGAGAGAGGCGGAGGAGATTATAGATTTTATCAAGAAGAATCCTGATAAAAGCATCGGTATCATTACGCCCTTCACAAACCAAAAGGAATTGCTCCACACGATGCTGGAAGAAAATCACATCCAAAATGTGCCATGCGGGACAGTCCACGCATTTCAGGGCGATGAAAAAGATGTTGTCCTGTTTTCGCTGGCGTTGACAAGGCAGACAAACCAAAGCACCTACGATTGGTTGAAAAACAACAGAGAGCTGATCAATGTAGCCACTTCCAGAGCAAAAGAACAGCTGGTAATATTATCGGATATGAACGAATTAAACAGGCTGCACACGAACAGTGATGATGACATATACGAACTTGTAAAGTATGTTCAGACAAACGGCAAGGCACAAATGACTGCAAGGGAAACGTCATCAAGAGCACTCGGAATTAAACCGTATAGCACACAGACGGAAACAGCATTTTTAACGACCTTAAATCATGCCTTAGATAATGTCCTGAATACAAATAACCGGTGTGTGGTACAAAAGGAAGTTGCCATAGCCCACGTATTTCGGGAAAATCAATCATATAATGATTTGTTCTATACAGGACGATTCGATTTCGTAGTCTATGAAAAAGGATATAAAGGTCAGGACATACCGATACTTGCAATCGAACTTGACGGAAAAGAGCATCAGGAAAATGCCCTTGTAAAAGCAAGAGACGAACAAAAAAATAAAATCTGCCGGGCACATGGATTTGAACTCATCCGGGTAGAAAATTCATACGCGAGAAGGTATAACTATATCAAAAATATTTTGATACGATACTTTCAAAATGTGAGGTAAACAAAAATGATCCAAAAAACAAATAAACAAGAAACCCTAAAACAATATTTCGGCTACGATTCCTTTCGTGACGGTCAGGAAAATATTATCGACACCATCCTGTCAGGGCAGGACGCCTTAGCAATCATGCCGACAGGAGCGGGAAAATCCATCTGTTATCAAGTGCCAGCACTTATGCTCTCAGGAATTACACTGGTCATTTCTCCGCTGATCTCATTAATGCAGGATCAGGTCAAAGCACTCAACGAGGCCGGAATCCACGCGGCTTATATCAATTCCACACTTACAGACGTACAGATAGATAAAGCACTTCAAATGGCTGCGAATGGCCTGTATAAGATTATCTACGTTGCACCGGAACGTTTAGAGAGCAGAGAATTTCTGTATTTTGCAGAGCAGGCGGACATAGCAATGGTCACGGTGGATGAAGCACACTGTATTTCGCAGTGGGGACAGGATTTCAGACCGAGCTATCTGAAAATTGTAGATTTCGTGGACGGTCTGCCGAAAAGACCGATCATCAGTGCGTTTACGGCAACTGCCACAAAGGAAGTCAAAAATGATATTAACTGTATTTTGAAATTACAAAATCCGAATATTGTGGTCACTGGATTTGACAGGCAAAATTTATATTATCGTGTGGAAAATATGAAAAGAAAAGATGATTTTATTATGGAATATATCGAAAATCATCCGAATGAAAGCGGAATTATTTATTGCGCAACGCGAAAAAATGTAGATACCATACACGAACTATTATTGAAAAAAGGTGTCCCGGTCACGAAGTACCATGCGGGAATGGCAAACGGAACGAGAAAGAAATGTCAGGATGATTTTATTTACGACCGCAGTCTGGTAATCGTGGCAACAAATGCATTCGGGATGGGAATAGACAAATCAAATGTCCGCTATGTCATCCATTACAATATGCCGCAGAGTATGGAAAATTATTATCAGGAAGCAGGACGTGCGGGACGGGACGGTGAACCCGCGCAGTGTATTCTTTTGTTTTCGGCACAGGATATTATTTTGAATAAATTCCTATTGGAAAAAAAGGATTTTACGGAGATTGACGAGGAAGATGCAGAGCTGATCCGGCAAAGAGACGCGAGACGTTTACAAGTAATGGAGGGATATTGCAGAACCACCGAATGTCTGCGCAACTATATTTTAGAGTACTTTGGAGAAAAAACATCGGAACCGTGTGATAATTGCGGAAATTGTCATCGTACATATCGGGAAATTGACATGACGCAGGCAGCAAGGTGGATGATTAACTGCGTTGCCGAGACAAGAGGAAGATACGGACAGGCAGTTGTCCTGGGAACGTTGTTAGGAGCAAATCGGGCAAGACTAAAAGAATTGGGAATGACAAAAGCAAAATCATACGGAGCCTTAAAAGATTACAGCGAGGCAGAACTTAAAGTCCTACTCAACCAAATGATTTTAGATGGTTATTTACACCAGACCGAGGGACGGTACAGTGTCATTCAAATGGGTGACATCAGCGAGTTAAAGGATGAACATACACACGTTATGATTCGTGTGCATGAGGAAAAGGAGCCGGCCAAGAAAAAGAAATCTGTGACGAGGAAACGTACCGATGCATTGACAGGGGCAGGATTTGACCTGTTTGAGCAGTTAAGACAGCTTCGCCTTACCATTGCAAGAGAAGAAGCTATACCGCCGTATATAGTGTTCAGCGACAAAACTTTAATTGATATGTGTGTAAAAATGCCGTCAGACAGGCGGGAAATGTTAGAGGTGTCCGGTGTGGGTGCAAATAAACTTGAAAAATACGGACAGAGATTTCTGGATGAGATAGCATGTTATCAGTCACAGTATCCGAATGCGGTTACGAGCATTGGAGAAGAGGGGGAGAGTTAGGGATGGAATTACCGATTTCAGAGAAATTAAATATTGGGTATTTAAGTCAGCTTTTTGAACACACCACAAACTGTTACAAATTTTTTTGGTTTCAGGCGATTTTAAACAAACTCAATAAAGAAAAGACGAGATTTACCTATGATGAACTTATTAATGAGATGATAGCAGATGCATGGTATATGGTTACGGAATACCATTTGCGTTTGGGACCGAATAATACCAAAGATAATCTTGAAGAAGTGGTGAAATATATTAGTGAAAAAGAGAAGATACCATCCTCTGAAAAGCGAGAGAAAATTATTACTTATTTGGAAACGGTGCAGGACAAAAAAATAATTTCTTACAAAAAACAACTAATTAAAAATGTGCCGTATCGTCTGCAAAAACCGTTTTATCAAGACATTCATGTGGCAGGAAAATGGGATAAAAAGCCTGAGATTTTGACAGAAGAGATTAACAGGCAGGAAAGATTATTATATTACTTTTACTTAATAGACGGACTGAATACAGTAATAGAGGTGTCACCTTTGTGGATGGAATATCTCCTAAAGAACAAACAAATACTGCAAGGATGGCTGCAACTTCATTTAATCAAGTACCTGCAACAAAAAAATCCAAGTGTTCCGGGAATTTCAGACAAATTGCAGGCACCAAAAAAACGGGATGTAGAGAGGGTAAGAAAATATTGGAAATTGTTGATTGAGATAAAACCGCAGATGACAGAGATTTATGGAGATGTTCCACTAATGGGGCAGATGATTTCAATTGATCATTTTGTGCCATGGCAGTATGTCGGGCATGATGAATTGTGGAATTTACATCCAACCACAAAGCGTATCAATAGTAAGAAAAGCAATGCCCTGCCAACATGGAAAGAATATTTTAAAAAGTTAGCCAACATGGAATATCAAGCCTACGAAATGAGCAAAGAGTATGAGATTGTAAAGGAAAAGTTTGAGGAATGTGCAGAATATCATTTGAATAATGCTGAGATTAAAAATCAGCTTTATGGTGCAGAGTTAAAGAAAGAGGTGTTTAGAGAAAGATTAGGAAATATCCTTTATCCGGTTTATGTATCTGCACAGAACTGTGGCTTTCGAGAGTGGAAATATATTCCGTAAAAATAAGTAACCATTAATTATAAAATTGCCGCATGATGTTTACGAATAAGCAAGATTTGTTATGACACATGGTAAAGTACGGGGAGTGATGAGATGCAGTTTAATAAAAATGAAATAAATATCGAGATAAACAAAGCGAATGCGAAGGCGGATAAAGCATATGATACAAGTAAAATTCTCAAAAATTATCTGGCTTTACAAAACAAAATGAATAATAATTTGGAAAATATGTGCGTTCATGAATTGGGGCTGTTTTCGAAAAGTATGCATAGGTGGCTGACGAAGAAGGATGATATAAATGCACCTGATGATACAGTGACAATAGGGGATATATGCATGATTGACTGGAGTATCAACTATAAGCCGGAGCTATCGTATTATCACCCGGCTGTTGTGTTGGAAGAAGTAAATAATATGTTTTTAGTTGTGCCGACATCAAGTAAGCCGAAAGCAATTTCAAGAGCTTATCATCCGATAGATAATCCGACAGGAAAATGGTATTGGAGAAAAGTAGGAATAAGCGATGGCTTTTCAGAAGAATGTCTGTTGTTAATGGATAATATTAAAGTAATCAGCAAGACAAGAATTATGAAAAAAATGGGCAGTCTGACATGTTCGTTAACGGATGAGGATGGATTATTTCGAGAAATCCGAAGGAGCATTATAAAAAATGCATTTCGAGGTGAATATAAAAAATATCAGGAACTCTTGAAAAAATCCCGGCAAAACGAAAGAAAAATAACAGAATTGGAAGAAAAAATCATATATCTTGAAAAACAGAATAAACTATTGGAACAACAGAAGATAGAATCCACGGAGATTTTAGATATAACAAATATAGAAAACAACCCAGAAATCAGTTGACTTTTCCATGTACATGAATATAATAATAGATAAAAGAAAGAATATGATATGTGGCGTTGAGCCAACATTTAGTTTCTACGGAAACACAATCTTCTGGCGTTGAGCCAAAACAAATCAAAGACATCCATCAGTTATTTTTTAACTGTGGATGTCTTTCTTTAATTTCCACAAAAATCCACCCCGCAAAGAAAAATTATATTGATATTCTCTGATAAAGAGAATATAATAAAACACAAATAGCGAAACCCAAGAATAATAGAAGGAAATACAATCGGAATACAACATGATCATCTATACTTGCAAGAACACAGACGCAAAAACCGGGCAGCCATTGCCATGCACCAATACCATATGTCAGACGAGCATTTGTCCGACCTGCGGAGGCAGAGCGGAGATGAGTTCCAGAATTTTTTGGTGTGACCATTGCAGTGTGCCGCTCCATGAAGAAGTTTGTCCGGTTTGCAATCAACGGGGAGTAAAGTTAGCAACCGATTTGCGGCCGGTGTTTCCGCAGGAGAGATTATTGTTGGAATTAATCTTGGATCAGCCGTTTGCATTTAGAGAAAAGGCAGTATGGAACGGTTCGGGAAACCGCTATTATGTGGACGGAAAAAGAATAGATTTTTCCGTAGCAAAATTAAAAGAGTTAGATACGGAAAAGATTCGGCAGCAGTATGAAAAATACGAGCCTCAAAACACAGACATTTACTTTAAAGAGCAAATGCAGCGTTTTATCAAGGCGAACAGAAGGCGGTATGAAGAGATTACGGAAGAAGCGGAAGAATATATCCGGCAATCCGTAAAAGATTACGGCGTAATGGAAATGTTTGTGTCATTCAGCGGCGGAAAAGATTCCACGGTGGTCTCCGATTTAGTTACGCGGGCATTAGGAAATCCTAAGATATTGCATATTTTTGGGGATACGACATTAGAGTTTCCGTACACATACGAATATGTGAAACGTTTCAAGGAAGAACATCCGCATACGCCGATGATTACAGCGAGAAACAAAGAAAAAGATTTTGAACAGCTGTGCCGTTTAATCGGGCCGCCAAGCAGAGTAATGCGTTGGTGTTGTACGGTTTTTAAGACCGGGAGTATTCAAAAAACAATCAAATCCTTGTTTCGCAACAAATCGCAGATACTAACATTCTACGGAATCCGAAGAAGTGAATCTGCAAGCAGAAATAAATATGACAGAGATTCCGACAGTCCCAAAATCACAAAACAAAGAATCGTTTCTCCGATTATTGATTGGTTAGATTTTGATGTCTGGTTATACCTTTTGAGCAGAGACATTGACTTTAATGAGGCATATCGGTTGGGATATGCGAGAGTCGGTTGCTGGTGCTGTCCGAATAACAGTGTCTGGTCGGAATTTTTATCCAAGATTCATATGGCAGAACAAAGTACACATTTTCGTGAGGTTTTATTGGATTTTGCAAAAGAAATCGGAAAAGAGGATGCCGAAGTCTATGTGGATGAGGGATATTGGAAGGCCAGACAGGGAGGAAACGGTGTTGCCTATGCGCAAAAATCGGTGATTGAATTTGAACCTTGTGCGACGCAGGAAAACACCTATCACTATGAACTACAAAGACCGATCACAAAGGAACTTTACGAACTGTTCCGACCGTTCGGGTATCTCAACTTTGAACTCGGAAATGCAAGGCTGGGGGAGGTTTTTGTCTTGAATAAGGCGGGGACGCCGCTTTTAAAACTGCAAGGCAGAATAGGAAGCAGGACATTTCGGGTAACACTTCTCAATGAAAAGATAACCGAAGATAAAGTAAAATGCCAGATTACAAAATATCAGATGTGCATGGGATGTCTGGCTTGTGAGAGTGTGTGCAAACATGACGCGATCACGATAAAAGAAGAAAAAGACGGAAGTATCCGTTATGAGATTTCAGATACAAAATGTGTGCGTTGCCAGGAGTGCGTGTCACATTTTTCCGTAGGATGCTACATGAGAAAAGTTCTGGCAATCAAAAGAAATTAACAGGTAAGATACATGACAAAGAAAAATTATCGTTTTAAAGGCCATGAGAGTTTTGTTTTACGAGATGGCTGGATACATAAAGGGTTAAGAGAAATAGAAAAAGATCCGTTTGTCTTTACGAAAAACAGCGGAGCAGACGTCCTCGGAGTGGGAACAAATATGGCAAAGTCAATCCGCTATTGGCTGCGTTGTGCAAACCTTTCAGAAGAGAATGGAAAACAGGGCGTACAACTGTCTGCGACGGGAAAATTGATTCTTGAGAAAGATACCTATCTGGAAGATGTTTTTTCCCTTTTAGTCATTCACTGTAATATCGTAAAGAACAAGGTGCAGGCAACCGCATGGAATCTGTTTTTTTATCACTACGATGAGATGGAATTTACAAAAGAAGAATTGGTGAAATCCATGATTACAATGGTGGGGCAGATGGAAGAAATTCCGTCCTTTTCAGAAAAATCGGTGGAGAGTGACTGTGAAGCCATTTTACATATGTATGTCAAAAAAACAGAGCGGGAGACAGATCCCGAAGAAAAGAATGTCAGTCCGTTCGGCATCTTTGAACTGTTAAAGCAAAAGGATGATGTTTACTGGAGAAACCAGCCGGCATTGCAGCTGATTCCGGCGGAGATTGTATGGTATCTGCTGCCTGATTGTGTGTCAAAAGAAAATGCAGTCAGTATTGATGACCTGCTTGTGGGAGAAGATTCGCCGGGATGTATTTTAAATCTCAAAAGAACAGGATTGATAGAAAAACTGGAAGAGCTGGAAATGCAGGGAATTCTTCAGATGAATCGAACGGCAGGTCTTGATATGGTGTACCTCAATGAGAAAAAGAAAAAAGAAGACATAATCAAAGAATACTTCCAAAAGAAACAAAAAGGGGAGCACAGAAGATGAAAAATATTGTGACCATAGATGCGAGATTTCAAAAATCAGTCAATCTGGCATTAGATTTAGGGGATATGGACAGAGTGAATCATTATATTCCGACAAGATCTTCTGTCGCAATTTTAAAACGATATTTAGAAAATATAGCAAACAAACAGGGAGAGCATGCGACCATTCTGATAGGACCATACGGCAAAGGAAAGTCGCATCTTCTTTTAGTGCTTTTAGCATTGCTCTGTAAAAAAGAAAAACAAGAAACAAACGATATCACACAAAAAATATTAGAAACAGATCCACAGATAGAGCCGCTTCTTACAAAAAAAGTATTTTTCCCGGTGATCATATCCTCTTTTCAGGAAAATTTAAATCAATCTTTTATTTTTGCACTGCAGGAGGCATTGAAAAGAGCGGGACTGGAAAATTTATCGCCAAAGAGTGAATTCGGAGAGGCATTACATGTAATTGAATATTGGAAAGAGCAATATAC
>CAKRJK010000044.1 GCA_934351705.1 uncultured Lachnospiraceae bacterium | reverse complement strand
TACCCTCTGTGTCGATAAACGCATTGTGCGGTTTCTTTCTTGTATTATCGCGGGTAAAGCACTGTGACTCCAGCACAAGACCGTTGATGTTGTCCACGCTGCTGTTCAAATAAGACTCCGCATAAGATGCCTGTCCGAAATGCACATAGATCGCATTAAACTCGTTTGCAAACTGTGGAAAATACAAACGACAGCTACGCACGGAACCGATTTTATCAAGTCCCGAATAATCCTGATAAATCGCCATCATTCTTGTCAATCCGCCCTCCACCGGACATTCATAGAAAATATCCGCCTTTGACGTACCATACTGCGGAAGTGCTTCCTTGATATTGCTGATCATGATTGCCACCGGTCTTTTTGTAACCAGCTCCTCTTCTATCCATTCCCCGGTCAGAAGACTCTTTGCCTCACCCTCATGGGTATCTGCTTTCTTTGCCGGTTTTTCTACTTTTTTTGGTTCTTCCACCGGGGTCTCGTCTTTTTTACATCCTGTGAAAACAAATGTGAGTGACAAAGCAACCGCCGCGGTGACAAGCCATCTTTTTTTCATGGTAAATCCTCCTGTTCTATCTGGTAATCTGTAAATCATCCAGAATTTTTCTCTGTTTATGTTCCATAATTGCCGCTTCTTCCGACTCCATGTGATCATATCCGAATAAATGCAGCATACTATGCGTAATTAAAAATGCGTACTCTCTTTTGATACTGTGACCGTATTCCTCCGCTTGTTCCAACACCTTCGGAACCGATATGATAATGTCACCTAAGATCAGCTCCCCCGTATCGGGATTAAAATTATCCTCTGTGGCATCCTCGATCCGAGAAAAATCCCCCGGTGTCTCATACTCTATCATCGGAAACGACAACACATCCGTCGCCCTGTCAATGTCACGGTAATCCGCATTGATCTGTGCAATGGTCTCATTGTCTACAAGCATCAGATTCAGCTCCGCCTCATACGGAAACTGCTCCGATTCCATTGCCTGTTCTATCACAGTCTTTGCGAGTTCTTTATAATCAAAATCAAACGGTATCTCAACCTCTTCTTCTACTGTCAATGTCAAAACAAATGATCCCCCTTTACCAAGAAATCCCGAATCTCAAGAAACTGGTTCATGCTAAGTCCCGAACCGTCATAAACCCCGGTTGCGGATTCCTCGTTCATCGTCTGATAAATGACCATGTCCTGATTCCAGTTGGAGGAAAAGGTTTTCTTATCAAACACATCCAGTTTCGCCACAACGCGGTCCACCATATGTACAATCGCCGATTCCTTGGAGGAAATCGGACAAAGCTCTCCGTTATATTCTCTCAATATCTGAATCAATTCCTCCGGAAAACAGACATTTTGTGCAAGTGCCACTCCGTTTTCGATATACGGCTCTCCCTCCATGCGACCGATACGGTAATAAAATCCCGCCGCCCTGCAAAGGTTTTCGTTTAGTCCGATCAAGTTTGCACACGCACCGCAGATTTCGGATACTTTGGACGCATGCTCATAATCCCGCTCTGAAAATTTGCGGATGGACTGTGCCAGAGGATAGTCTTTTTGCAATATCTTATCATACGGAAGCGACTTCATCTCATGCTCCACCGGGCGGAACATATGAAGTGCAAGATTCATCACCGCAACGTTTAAGGCTGCATTGACCACAAAAAATAAAAGCTTTTTCCAGTCCAATACCAGATACTGTGCATAACAGCAGACGCTCTCTACCATGATTGTACCAAAAAACACAAACAAATGCACCCATAATTGCAGGGAACGTCTTTTTGCGGCATCCGAAAGAATCACGCCAAACAGCGTCAGTATGAGAAATGCCGCCATCACATACAAATCCTGTTTTAAAGCGACCACATAAATGACGCTTTGGAAGATTCCGGCGATCAGAGCGGTTGTCGTATTGGACACCAACGCCATCGCCATTGCGAATCCAAATGCCAGATTCAGATACTCCGGCAGATAGGAACAGACATATCCTGCCACAAGTCCCAAAACATAGATCATCGCAATCTTTTCAAAATCATTCGTCTCTTTAAACGGCAGACTTCCAATCAGCCGGTCATGCTCCAGATGATAATAAAACATGGCAAAAAACACTATATCCAGAAACAAAAAGTCAATCACAACATCCAGTGACAGCACGGTGCGTACTCCCAGCAAAAAGGTGTATCCGACCGTGGCAAGTCCCATCAATATCAGAGGAATCGTTCTCTTTTTTACAAACCGTGCCTGCTTCATCTTCCCGACCTCGTTTTCTTGCCGCGTTCTGCCTTACCCTGCTTTTTGGCACTCTTTTGCTCGTATTCCTCATAGGCTTTGACAATCTTTTGTACCAGCGGATGACGCACCACATCACTGCTGGTCAATCGGCAGATTGAAATGTCTTCGACTTTTCGCAGAACCTTCAATGCGACATCCAGACCGGAAACCGCTCCCTTCGGTAAATCCTTTTGCGTCTCATCTCCGGTGATCACCACCTTAGAGCCGAAACCGATACGTGTTAAAAACATCTTCATCTGTGCAGGTGTTGTATTCTGTGCTTCATCCAGAATGATAAAGGCATTGTCTAACGTTCTTCCTCTCATATAAGCAAGCGGTGCGACCTCTATCAGCCCTTTTTCCATATTCTTTTGAAATGCCTCCGCACCCATAATCTGATACAGGGCATCATAGAGCGGTCTTAAATACGGATCGACCTTGCTCTGCAAATCTCCCGGCAAAAAGCCGAGCTTTTCTCCTGCCTCGATCGCAGGTCTGGTCAGAATAATCCTTCCGACCTCTTCATTCTTAAACGCGGTAATCGCCATTGCCATCGCAAGATACGTCTTACCCGTTCCTGCAGGACCGATTCCAAATACAATCATCTGTTTGCGGATTGCATCCACATATTGTTTTTGTCCTAACGTCTTTGGCTTGATCGGTTTGCCGTTCATGGTATGGCAGATCAG
Organism: uncultured Lachnospiraceae bacterium; assembly: GCA_934351705.1. Lineage (GTDB taxonomy): Bacteria > Bacillota > Clostridia > Lachnospirales > Lachnospiraceae > Maccoyibacter. The sequence goes on along the minus strand of CAKRJK010000044.1, from coordinate 6,201 downwards.
GTCACTGTCAATCTCCGACATCACGGATACGTTCTCCTGTTTTGCCAGCTCCAACGCATAATTGACCTCTTGTTCCTGGATCGTATTTCCGCGTTTGCTCAACTCTACCAACTGTAAAAACACGCTTGATGCACTCTTGACGTTTGCTTCACTTCCGAGAATTTTCATATTGCCGTCCCGGACCACTACGGTGACATTCAGCGTGCGTTCAATTTTCTTGATATTTTTATCACAACCGCCGAACACATTTGCCATATGTTCTGACGGAATATCTAACACAACCTCATTCAGATTCATTTTCTACATTTCCTTCTTCTTTTGGAACTTCCATCTGTTTGGTACTTTGATAAGTTCCGAATTTCTCACAAGCTGTAATCGTACCTTTGAATACATACTCATTTTTCTCTGTATTCATAATAACATTTTTTTCTATAATTTCTACCCCTTTTTCCTCCATTTTCAGAAGAAAAACTTCCAAATTGTCGTTTGCAAGCTGTTTTGCCTCCTCCTTAGACACTTTGTGCATTTTTTTCTCATATTCTTTGTAACAATCCTTTTGTAGATAAAACGGGAGATAGAAATTTTTCATGACGCAAAACTGTGTCTTTTCCGTCTTTTTCTCGTACAGACGATAGGTTTGTTTGAAAGACGGAAGTTGTACATAACTGTGATCATACCACAGTGTATATCGTTTTTTTTCTTTTCCCGTGTAAACTTTTTGTTCCGTTTCTTTTGGGACTTTGTATTCGTAGGAATATGTAGTTTTTGCAATAATATCCGCATCCGCCCTGCAATACCGGTAATCGACCACTTCCCCACCGTCGTTTAAAATTTCCAGTCTTCCGAGAACGAGGATTTTGCCCTTTTTGACCTTATCGCCCGCCTTGACCTTCGGAACGCCGCTTCTGGTGATGATGCTCTCGATCACCGCCTTTTTGTCCGCAACCAGATCCTCGCCCTGTTCCTCCTCTGTGCTCTTTTCGGACTCGGTATCCGTAGTAATCAGATTTTCTTTGATGTCTACCGTCAGTTTTGTTCCCTCTAACCGGACCGAGGTCCAGATCACCTCCGGAAAATGCTGACGTATCTTTGCCTCAAGTTCCTCACATTGGATGTCTTTTTTTCTGCTCCCGATATGCACCTTTTCCGTTTCAAGATAGCGACAGACCGTCTCCTGCGAAAGAACGGAATTTCCGCAGATCTCCACATTCCACACATAGCACGAAAAAAGATAGATAATTCCGATTCCGAGTGCCATGCCGCCTAAAAACAGCTTTCTTTTCCGATAGCGGAACAAAAAGAACGGAAAACCGCTCTTTTGAATAATCCGGACTCTTGTCTTTGTTTTTCGGACAAGCGGCCGCACAGAAAAAAAATCATTCAGGTTCATCGAAAACTCATAAAAATCTTCTCCGTGAGTCATATCCCAAATGTCTATATTATGGTTCGTACAAAGATTCAAAAAACGCTCGGTCGCATATCCGGTCAGCCGCACCCGCACATATCCCGAAAAATAACGCAATAACGATTTCATGGTATTAAGCCTCAAATTCTACTGATTTTATAAATCCGACAACTTTCATGTCCTCATTGGTATAATATTCAATCTTCAGCCTCTTGCCGTAAACCGTTAATCTCGCACTCTTGGTCTGTATCCTGATATAGTCTTCTGTATACTCCAAAATACCTTTATAATTTTCAATCAAGACTTCTTTTCTTCCCAAAATGGTGACGATGGACGCCCCATACATCAAATCTTTTGGCAATTCCAGCGTCTCGATCATATTTTCTTTGACTGATTTTAACTTCTTTTTTCCCATAATTCACTATATGGAAAATACAAGTTGATTATTCACAGATAATCTGTTTTACCATGACGCACGGTGCAACCTCGTTTTGCGTAAATTCATAGGCATTTTGTACCTTTTGTACCGCCGCAGTTCCCTTGTCTTTGTCATTTGCATGTACATAGGCAAGAATGTCTCCTTTTTTGACAAAATCGCCGTTTTTCTTTTGCAGGATGATTCCGACTGCCGGATCAATGACGCTCTCTTTTGTTTCTCTTCCGCCGCCTGACATCATACAGGCAATTCCGATTTCCTGTGCAAGGATACGCTGTACCGTTCCGTCCTCTTTTGCCGTTACCGGCAGGATGTATTCTGCACCCGGCAGCAGGTCCGGATTCTGCACCTGAGCGACGTTTCCGCCCTGTGCCTTTACAAATTCCAGAAACTTACGGTAGGCACTTTGATCGTCTATCGTTCCTTGTAACAGCGTCTCTGCCTCCTCTTTGGTCGCTGCCCGCTCTGCCAGCAGCAACATCTGTGTTCCGAGTGCCATCACAACCTCCATCAAGTCCTTTGGACCTCTTCCCTGTAAAGACGCAATGACTTCTTTTATCTCAAGAGCATTGCCGACCGCATTTCCGAGCGGTTGATCCATATCCGTGATGACCGCAACCGTTCTCTTTCCCGCACTGTTTCCAATGTCCACCATCTCTTTTGCAAGTGCAACGGCATCCTCTTCCTTTTGCATAAATGCGCCGTTTCCTGTCTTGACATCCAGTACGATCGCGTCTGCACCGGACGCCAGTTTTTTGCTCATGATACTGCTTGCAATCAGCGACATCTGATCGACCGTTGCCGTGACATCACGCAAGGCATACAGCTTCTTATCCGCCGGAGCCAGATTCGCCGTCTGTCCCGCGATTGCAATTTTGATTGTATTGACATTGTTAATAAAGGTCTCCTCGTCAATGGCTGTCGAAAATCCCTCAATGGATTCCAGCTTGTCAATCGTTCCTCCGGTGTGTCCCAATCCCCGTCCGCTCATTTTTGCGACAGGAACACCAAGTGCTGCAACCATCGGTGTCAACACAAGAGACACCTTGTCCCCGACACCTCCGGTACTGTGTTTATCTACTTTGATTCCGTGAATGCGTTCCAGATTCAGCACATCTCCGCTGTCACGCATTGCCAGTGTCAGATCTAGCGTTTCGCGTTTGCTCATTCCCTGAAAACAGATTGCCATCATCATTGCAGACATCTGATAATCCGGTATCCTGCCTTTGGTAAATCCCTCTGTCATGTATTTGATTTCTTCGGTTGTAAGTTCCGCTCCCTGTTTTTTCTTTAAGATCAAATCATACATTCGCATGAGAACTCACCCCTTTCGCCTTTCTATTTTGTAAATTTTTCTTTTAAACGTGCTTTCTCTTCTTTGGAAACCTGAAGTGATTCCCTGATTTTTTGTACTGCTTTTTTGCGTGTTTCCTCATCCAGCTCCGTGCTTTCTAAAACAGACTCCGTCTTTTCCGGAAACTTGACAAAACACATGGACAATGCCCATGCCACCGCCATTTTGACATAGTATTCTTCCGATGAAATCCGCAATAACCGCTGTAAAACCTCATCTATGTACGCTTCCTCAATAAAAAAGTCCAACATACAGACCACCGCAAAACGAATCCGGTACGTTTCTTTACTTTGCAGATATTCATTTAAGAAAGCAAACCATTCTTCGCGGTTGTTCTTCATAAACTTGTAGGTTGTACAACAACAGTCGCAGATTGCCCAGTTATTGATATACGGAACAAACTCCCGCAGCTGTTGTTTTTGTTCTTCTTTGGAAAGTTTTGCATAGCCTATCAGCATTCCGCGTATCATGCATTCTTCATAAATGCTCATATCTGCGTTTTCTATGTAGCTTTGATAATCGTCCTTTGCGACTTGTTTTGCAATTTGCCGGAGAACCGGAACACGCACTCCCAGAAATGTTCCTATTCCCGGAACTAAAGACGCATGGAACGCCCGATACTTCTTATCAATATTCTTTTGTAATTCTTCCCGGACAAACTCTGTACTATTCATCTGAATTTTCTTGGCTTTCGCCACTCCTCTTTTCTGCAATCTCTTTTCTTCGCCGGTTTTCTTTGCTGTCCATCCCCGAACCCAACAGCACTCCGATCCCCATTCCTACACACAGACCGGTTGCCACATTTTTAAACAGGCTCAAGCCGAGGCTCATTCCAAGACACATTCCGATACTCATATAAAATGTCATATAATTGCTTTTCGGACGCTCCTTTTCAAACCGCGGACCTTCCTCTCCCTGCGTTCCTGTCTCCGTAAAACCTGCCTTCTTTAACAAGCCCTGCGATTTGTCATTGTCCGGTGTTGTCTCTGCCATGACATAAAAGATATTTTCGTTCTGGAACGCCCATCCGATCATGGCTTCTACGGCTTCCAATCCATATCCCTGTCGTCTGTAATCCGCATTGATCTCATATCCGATCTCTACCTCGCATTTTTCATTTGCAGGACCTTTAAAACCGATCCCACCGACAAGTGTATCCTCCTTTTTCAGATAAATATTCCAGTCGGTATACCAGATCCAATCATCGGGATGTTGTTCCATTCCCTCAAGCATCTCGGAATACGCCTGTTTTAATTCTTCGTCTGTCTCCCGTTCTATGACAGTTCTCATTTCCTCCGTCGTCTTTGGAACCATGCGAAGCCGCTTGCTTCTTATTTCTGTCCTTTTTTTGCCCATTTATGTCTCTCCATGTTTTGTATGTATTATTCCAGCGGTATTTTCTTATCCATTTTCAAAATATGATTTGCCAGCCAGCCTAAGAGGAACTCGATTAATTCCTGAAGGTATCCCTCCTGATCACTGTCCACCGCTTCTAAATTTACTTCGTTCAATCGGTCTACAAACGCCTCATGTGCTGCAATCTGTGCTTCTAATCCCGAATATCCGATTTTTTTCATGTATTCTTCTTCATCGTGGAAATGCATGACTGTATAATCCTTTAACTCTGAAAGGATTTTTTTGATTTCATCGTATTTGTCATTAAACAATACATCGTGTGTCAGTTCGTTGGTTTCCCGGATAATCTCAAACAATCTCTGGTGTTCGTTGTCAATCAGCTCGACACCCATCTTGTATTTTTCGGAAAAAGCAAACGGATCTTCCTCCTTTTCGATTGCCGGCATTTTTCCGATCATAGTGTCGCTTCCCAAAATATGATGATACAGCCAGCGTGATAAGAACTCTAACATATCCGTCAAAACTTCTTTGCCGTTCTCCTCGCTCAGATTCTCTAAATCGACTTCCTCCATCTTTTCTCTGAACAGAGCATGTTCTTTCTTTTGTCTCGGAAGCTCCGGATCGTTGATTTCATCCATATATGCTTCCTCGTGTACAAAGTGTGCAGCCGCATATTTTTTCAGTGCCGAAACGAGATTTTTTGCTCCCGCTACGGTTGCGGACGGTGTCTCCAACAATGCAAACGCCTCGTTGACCATCTGAAACAGTCTGCTGTGTTCCCCGTCAATCTCTGCAATTCCTATTTTGCAATCTTCTGTGAACTGATACATATTCCATTCTCCTCTCTTTTTTCCTGTGTATAAAGCTCATACTCTCTTTATTTGTGATAAGGTTCTTTGTTCATAATCCGATAGCTGCGATAAATCTGTTCCAGCAGAATCACTCTCATCAGTTGATGAGGAAATGTCATCTTAGAAAAACTCAGTTTTGCATCCGCTCTTTTTAAAACACTGTCCGCCAATCCAAGCGAACCGCCGATAAGAAAGACAATACTGCTTTTTCCGTGTATGCCAAGCTGTTCGATTTCTTTTGATAGTTCTACAGAATCTTTCATTTTGCCGTCGATCGCAAGTGCGATGACATAGTCATCCTCTCTGATCTTGGCTAAAAGACGCATTCCTTCTTTGTCTTTTATCTGTGCCTCTATCGCCTCGCCTGCACCATCCGGTGTTTTTTCGTCGGCAACCTCTGTGATTTCCAGTTTGCAGTAACGGCTGAGGCGTTTTTCGTATTCTGCAATGGCATCACGATAAAATTTTTCTTTGATTTTTCCTACGCATAATATTGTGATTTTCATGGTATAGATTATAACATATCTGGAGTTTTATCTAAAGGGGTTGGGTGGAAAAATTCAGGTGGGGAGTATAGGAGTAATGGGGGAAGTTGGCATATGCTTGCAAAACGCTGTGTTCAAGGATTCTAGTATTCCTAGTAAATGAAAACACAAATAAGGGCAACCCTGCATTTTTCAAACTCGCAAGCTCAGACAGTGAAAAATGCAGGGTTTTATTTGTGTTTTCGTTTACAAGGAATACACGAATCCTTTCAATCACGGCGTTTTGCAAGCATATGCCAACTTCTACTTTACTG
>CAKRJK010000043.1 GCA_934351705.1 uncultured Lachnospiraceae bacterium | reverse complement strand
GCATTGTTCTTATGGTAAATACCTTTAGAAGCAGCTTTGCTGATTTCGCTGATAGCAGCGGTTAAAGCAGCGTCTGCTGCAGCTTTATCGTTTGCGGCGATAGCAGCTTCAACTTTCTTGATAGATGTTTTTACGCCTGATTTGATCGCTTTGTTTCTGGCAGCTCTTTTGTCTGCGAGTAAAGCTCTTTTTTTAGCTGATTTAATGTTAGCCAATCTGTACACCTCCAATTATTCTAGATTGTTTTACATGATTGTTACATTAAAGCCGGACACGGACAGTCTAATGTAAACATACGTTAATATTTTAGGATATAAGTAGGGAGATGTCAATACATATTTTTGAAATTTTGGTAAAAGATATGTGTAAAAGAAATTGTGTTTTGGTGGGAAAGTATCTTGTGTCGGTTCGCTGTGGAGGGACGGCGGGAAATAAGTACTTCTAAATATTTCCGGGGGGATTGATGGAGGACGGACGCAAACGGATTTGATTCGCCATCCGTGGCTCAGCAAATCCTTGTACGGACGTCGTGTCCGTACATTGCTGGGGGATGACGGAAATATTAAGAAGTACTAATTTCCCGCAGTAGCCTCCACAGCGAACCGACACAAGATACTATCGGCGGTGCAACACGCTTTCACAGTAGAAGAGTGACGGGGAAATGGGGCGGCGTGGCGCAGCCACCAGCCCCACAAAAACGATATGGTGTAGATGTATTTCTAAGTGCCTCTTTGTATGCGGTGATTCTGTGGGGGAATTAGTACTTCTTAGTATTTCCCTCCAAAAACAGCAATGTTTGGACACGATGTCCAAACAAGGATTTGCTGAGCCACGGATGGCGAATCAAATCCGGTTGCGTCCGTTCCAAAAAAAACCACCGAGAATACTTAGCAGTCCTTATTCCCAACCGCGGAGCATCTGCCAAATACCTTATGCGAAATACCCCCACCCTCCCCCCTAAAAAAAACAGGAAAGAAAAGAGGATAAGAACATGGAAGAAAATACAATGCAGGAAGTTTTAGACAAAGCGGCGGTGCTGGTTGAAGCACTCCCATACATACAGCGTTTTAACCGCAAGATTATTGTCGTAAAATACGGCGGCAGTGCAATGGTAGACGAGGAACTCAAAAAGAGTGTCATTCAGGATGTGACATTGCTTAAACTGGTAGGTTTTAAACCGATCATTGTACATGGCGGCGGAAAAGAAATCAGCAAATGGGTAGAAAAAGTCGGCATGGAAGCCGAATTTGTAAACGGACTTCGTAAAACCGATGCGGCAACAATGGAAATCGCGGAGATGGTTTTATCAAAGGTCAACAAATCCTTAGTACAGCTTGTGGAATCTTTAGGCGTGAATGCAATCGGTGTGAGCGGAAAAGACGGCGGAATGTTAAAGGTAGAGAAAAAACTTTCCAACGGACAGGACATCGGATATGTGGGAGAGATCACAGAAGTCAATCCGAAAATCCTGTATGATCTGTTAGAGAAAGACTTCCTTCCGATCGTAGCTCCTATCGGAATGGATGATGAATTTAATACCTATAATATCAATGCCGATGATGCGGCTTGTGCGATCGCAAGAGCGGTCAATGCGGAAAAATTAGCATTTTTGACAGATATTGAGGGTGTGTATGAGAATCCGGATGATAAGAGCAGTCTGATTTCAGAGTTGACTGTTTCCGGTGCAAAGGAACTGATCGGAAACGGAAATATCGGTGGCGGAATGCTGCCGAAACTCAATAACTGTATTGATGCGATCGACAACGGCGTATCCCGTGTCCATATTTTAGACGGAAGAATCGCACACTGTCTTTTGCTTGAAATTTTCACAAACAAAGGAATCGGAACGGCAATCTTAGGAGATAAGGAGACGAAATTTTACCATGAATAAAGAAACTTATATCAAAGAGACAGAAGAAAGCCTGTTACATACCTATAACCGCTTTCCGGTAGTGTTAGATCACGGTGAGGGAGTGTATCTGTATGACACAGATGGAAATCAATATCTGGATTTTGCGGCGGGAATCGCAGTAGAGGCATTGGGATACAGCAATCAGACCTACAAGGATGCTTTAAAAAATCAGGTCGATCAGTTAATGCACACGTCCAATCTCTATTACAATGTACCGATTATGGAGGCGGCAAAAAAATTACTGGCAGTCTCCGAAATGGACAGAGTCTTTTTTACCAACAGCGGTACAGAGGCAATCGAGGGAGCAATCAAGGCGGCAAAAAAATATGCATATACCAGAGACGGTCATGCGGGACATGAGATCATTGCGATGAACCACTCCTTTCACGGAAGAAGTTTAGGAGCACTTTCTGTGACCGGAAACAAGCACTATCAGGAACCGTTTGAGCCGTTGTTAGAGGGAATCCGTTTTGCCGATTTTAATGATTTAAACAGTGTCAAAGAACAGATTACGGATAAAACCTGTGCGATTTTACTGGAGACTGTCCAGGGTGAGGGCGGCGTCTATCCTGCAACGGAAGAATTTTTGACAGGAGTAAAACAGCTTTGTGAAGAAAATGACATACTCCTGATTCTGGATGAGATCCAATGCGGAATGGGACGATGCGGTGCTATGTTCGCATGGCAGAATTACGGAGTGAAACCGGATATTATGACGAGTGCAAAAGCACTCGGATGCGGTGTTCCGGTCGGAGCATTTTTGATGACAGAGTGTGTGGCAGAAAAATCATTGAAACCGGGAGATCACGGAACGACCTACGGAGGAAATCCGTTTGTCGGAAGTGCAGTATCCGCCGTGCTGGATATTTTTGAAAAAGAAAGTATTGTAGAGCATGTAAAAAAAATCAGCGTTTATCTTGAACAAAAGCTGGATGAATTGGTACAAAAGCATGATTGTTTACTGACGCGGAGAGGAATGGGACTGATGCAGGGCGTTGTCACAGACCGTCCGTTGGGAGAGATTACGGGGAGAGCCTTGCAGGAAGGACTGCTCATTATCTCGGCAGGAAGTGATGTGCTGCGGTTTGTTCCACCGCTTATCATCGAAAAGGAACACGTTGATGAGATGATTCAGAAACTGGATACCGTGTTGAACGAATTGTACGGATAATTTGAATAAAATTCCAAGCATAGCCCCATACTATAAATAATATTTATAGGAGGAGAGCAATGGTTGGAATTTTTATTGCACTGATTTCAGGAGCGTTGATGAGTATTCAGGGAGTCTTTAATACAGAGGTAACAGAAAAGACAAGTATCTGGGTAGCGGGAACGTTTGTACAGCTTTTGGCATTGCTTGTCTGTCTCGGAGCATGGGGAATCACAGACCGAAGCAGTTTTTTGGAATTAAAAAACGTAGAGCCGAAATATATGCTTTTAGGAGGAGCAATCGGAGCATTTATCACCTATACGGTCATCCGGAGCATGGATGCTTTAGGACCGGCAAGAGCCGTGATGCTGATCGTGACCGCACAGCTGCTTGTGGCATATCTGATAGAACTGTTTGGACTCTTTGGCGTGGAGCGTCAGCCGTTTGAATGGTCAAAATTAGTCGGAATGGTGTTGACGATTGTCGGAATCTTAATCTTTAAGTGGAAATAATTGCAAAATAAATGAAATACACTTGTAATAAATTTAAAATTTCGTTAAAATAGTAACTGTCAAGCATTGGGATTCTTTTTTGTATAAGAGGAGGATACCGATGAGAAAAAAACAATGGAAACTGCAAATCATTGGAGTGTGCCTGATGACACTTTTTTTGTGTCCGGGCTGTGGAAAGCAGGAGGTCCGGATTACACAGCAGGATGCGGAAGAACCGTCGCAGTTAGCGGAGAATTCCGATAAAGAGAGCGAGAGTGAGAAGATTTTCGTTTATCTTTGCGGGGAAGTTGTAAGTCCGGGCGTTTACGAACTGGATGCCAAGAGCCGGGTTTGTGACGGCATAGCGGCGGCAGGCGGGCTGAGCGAAAGTGCAGCCGCAGAGCAGATCAATCAGGCAGAACATTTGGAAGATGGGCAGATGATAAAGATTCCGAGCATGGAAGAAATCGAAAACCATGCACAGGAAGAGGATAAAAGCGGACTGGTCAACATTAACCGGGCAGGTGAAGAAGAGTTGATGACCTTGCCGGGGATCGGACAGTCCAAAGCAGACGCGATCATTTCCTACCGCGAAAAGAACGGTTCTTTTAAGGACACGCAGGAGATTATGAATATCAGCGGAATCAAGGAAAAAGCGTATGAAAAGATAAAAGACAGTATTACTGTTGACTGAGGTGTAGAGATGGCAAAAAAAGTTCTTGTTGTAGATGATGAAAAATTAATCGTAAAGGGAATCCGTTTCAGCTTAGAGCAGGACGGCATGGAAGTGGATTGTGCATATGACGGGGAAGAAGCCTTAAAAATGGCGACGGAAAATGTCTATGATATGATCCTTTTAGATATTATGCTTCCGAAGATGAACGGATTTGAAGTGTGTCAGCAGATTCGCGAGTTTTCCGATATGCCGATCGTAATGCTGACGGCGAAGGGTGATGATATGGATAAGATTCTCGGTCTCGAATACGGGGCGGATGATTACATAACAAAACCTTTTAATATTCTTGAGGTAAAAGCAAGAATCAAAGCAATCATGAGAAGAACCGGAAGTACAAAAACCAAAGAGGAGAATTCCAAGATCATCGAAAGCGGTGATTTGAAGTTAGACTGCGAGAGCCGACGCCTGTTTGTTCTCGGCAAAGAGGTGAATGTAACGGCAAAAGAGTTTGATCTGTTAGAGCTTTTGGTGTTACATCCGAATAAGGTATACAGCAGAGAAAACTTATTAAATCTGGTATGGGGATATGAATATCCGGGCGATGTCAGAACCGTGGATGTTCATGTCAGACGGCTTCGTGAGAAGATTGAAGCAAATCCAAGCGAACCGAAGTATGTGCATACAAAATGGGGAGTAGGTTATTATTACCAGTAGGGTTAAGGTGCAGGGAATGAAAAACAGAGGTACATTTCACAAATTCTTTAAAAGTATGAAGTTCCGGTTGATCGTTTTATTTGTATTGATCGGAATTCTTCCATGTCTGATACTGCGTTTTGTCGTTTTAAAACAGTATGAGGAGAGAGCAATCTCGGCACGCAGTATCAATATTACAAGTCAGGCTAAGATTTTAGCGGATCAGATCGCAGCGGGAAATTACATAGACAAGCAGGATGATGAATCCATTACAATCCAGCTCAATCAGTTATCGAACATTTACGACGGCCGTGTCATGGTCATTGACGATGTGTTTCAGATCGTGCAGGACAGCTATTCGCTGGATACGGGAAAAACCATTATTTCAGAAGAAGTGGTAGAAAGTTTTAAGGGCAAAGAAATCTCCAAATATGATGACGAGAGCCATTATCTTGAGATGACCGTGCCGATCAGGGGAACAAGCAGCAAGGACGTTGAGGGAGTTTTGCTGGTCAGCGTTTCCATGGATACGATTTTAAATGACAAAGATTATCTCGGAAGCTATGCGGTAATCTGGGAGCTTATTCTGGGAATCACAGTGGCGGTCATTGCAATTATTATGGCGTCCGTTTTGATCAAGCCGTTACGCAAGATTGCAAAGAGGATCGGTGACATCCAGGCAGGATATACGGACTATGAGATACATATTGACACTTATACCGAGACACAGGAGCTTTCGGAGAGTTTTAATAAGCTGTTGGGACAGTTGAAAGTATTGGACGATTCCAGACAGGAGTTCGTATCCAATGTCTCGCATGAGTTAAAAACGCCTTTGACATCCATGAAAGTATTGGCGGATTCCATCAATGCGATGGAGGATGCTCCGGTGGAATTGTACAAAGAATTTATGGGAGATATCGGCAACGAGATTGAGAGAGAGAACAAGATTATTACGGATCTGTTGTCTCTGGTAAAGATGGACAAGTCGGCGGCGGATCTGAATATTTCTTCGGTCAATATCAATGAACTGCTGGAGTTGATCTTAAAACGACTGCGGCCGATTGCAGAAAAACAAAACGTAGAGCTTGTGTTAGAGACATTCCGTCCGGTTACCGCGGAAGTAGACGAAGTGAAGCTGACGCTTGCCATTACCAATCTGGTAGAGAACGGAATCAAATACAACAAGGAAAACGGCTGGGTGCATGTCACCTTAAATGCCGACCATCAGTACTTCTATGTAAAAGTAGAAGATTCGGGACTGGGAATTCCAAAAGATTCCATTGAACATATTTTTGAGAGATTTTACAGAGTGGACAAATCGCATTCCAGGGAAATCGGAGGAACCGGTTTGGGACTTGCGATTACCAGAAGTGCGGTACTTATGCACAGGGGTGCAATCAAGGCGTACAGCACGGAGGGAGAGGGAACGATTTTTACCATGCGTGTGCCGCTCAACTATATTGCGTAGGAGATTAGAATGAGAAAAAAGCAGTGGATATGTCTGTTGATGGTATTTTTCGTAACATCCGCATTTTTCATGGGATGCAAAAAGGATAAGGAAGAAACCGCAGACGGTTATCAAATTTATTATCTGAATGCCGAACAGACAAAAATAACAGGAAAAGCATATGAGGCAAAGAACAAGGATACCGAGAAGCTGGTCGCGGAGTTTTTGGGAGCATTGGCAAAGAATCCGGAAGATGTAGATTACCGCAAACCGATTCCGAATGATGTGGAGCTTTTAAAAACAAAGATTGAGGGCAATCAGCTTTCTGTCTGGTTAGACAAGGACTACTATAATATGGATACGGTAACCGAGGTCTTGTGCCGTGCGGCGATTGTCAAGACCGTTACACAGATACCGGGGATTAACTGTGTGTCGATTTATGTCGGTGACAGTCCGTTGGTCGACGCAAAAGGAAATCTGGTAGGCTTAATGACAGAGGAGAGTTTTGTCGAGAATCCGAAAGAGCAGATTAATTCTTTGCAGGAAGCCACTGTGACTTTGTATTTTTCTAATAAAGACGGGGACGGTCTGGTGACGGAAAAAAGAGATGTCCATTACAGCAGCAATATGTCTGCGGAGAAAATGGTTGTGGAACAGCTTTTAAAAGGTCCGAAAAAAGGCGGAAAAGCGGCAATTCCAAGCGGAACCAAACTGGTCAGTGTTTCGGCGGTGGACGGTGTGTGCTATGTGAATTTTGACGAGGGATTCCAAAATCAGGATTATGAAGTGCAGGAGCCGATCGTTATTTATTCCATCGTGAATACACTTTCGGAATTGTCTACGGTCAGCAAGGTTCAGATTTCCATCAACGGAAGTACGAAGGGCGTGTACCGGGATACGTTCAAACTGGATAAGGTATACGAGCGTAATCTTGATTATTTAGAGGAAGGACAAAAGGAGTAAACATATTTGAACAGACGGCCATTATGCGTGGCGGCAGTTGTGTTTGTGTTTGGAAGCCTCTATGCACAGACGGGGCTTACCGCCATCCGGTTTCTGTTTGTGGCTGTGTTCTTGGAACATATTCTCTTCGTGTTTTTCAAAAGAGGAAAAAAAGCGGGCATCGTCCGCATACTGTTTCTGGTGTTTTCTGTGATGGCGGGGTATCTGCATACCGAAAGTGAGATTGCTTTCCGGGAGCGGGTTTTATGCACCGTCAGGGACAAAGAGGAAACACAGATACAGGGAACGGTCTGCAAACAGGAAATAAAAAACGAAACACATCGCATTTATCTAAAAGAATGCTATCTGCAAAGGGGACAGTCGGTACTGCCCTGCAATCAAATCTTAGTATATCTGGATGCCGACGACATATCTGTCGGTGATACCATACTGGTAAACGGAACAATCAAACAACTGGAAAGCGCGAGAAACAAAGGCAATTTTGATGAAAAACAATTTTATCAAAGTCAAAAAATCGACTTCAAATTTTACGGAGACGAGGTTCAGATTCTCGGAAACAGCAATACAGTGTATGAAAATTGGATATTAAAGCAAAAGAGCAGAATCAAAGAAGTCTATGAGAACAATACAGACCAAAAGACGGCGGGATTGTTGCAGACCATGCTTTTGGGGGAACGGGGATTCTTGGACGAAGAGGTCAAAAGCCTTTATCAAAAAGCCGGGTTGTCGCACATTCTTGCAATATCGGGACTACATATCTCCTTAATCGGAATGAGTGTTTATCGAATGTTCAAAAGGCTGGGAATGCATTTGTCGGTCAGTGCAATCATGTCCGGTGTCTTTGTGCTGGCATTTGGATTTTTGACGGGAAACGCACCGCAGGTACAGCGGGCGGTTTTGATGTTTTTAATCCTGATGTTTGGAACGGTGATCGGAAGAAGTTATGATCTGATGAGTGCGTTGTCTGTCTGTGCGATATTTTTGTTGTGGGACAATCCGTTTCTGGTGGGGTATGCGGGATTTCTGCTGTCCTTTTTGGCGGTAATGGGAATCGGCATCGTTGCCCCTGTCTTTGAGGGAGATCAAAGACAGGAAAATTGGAAAAACAAAGTGTTTGGCAATCTGGCAATTCAGCTTGCCACACTTCCGATACTGGCATACTTTTATTATGAAGTGCCGCTTTATGCAATGATATTGAATCTGCTGCTCCTACCGAGTGTGGGAGTGCTTTTGTCCGTCGGTCTGATAGGCGGAATGGTTGGCTTGTTGTCGGAGCATATTTCAAAAATACTGTTGAAGCTATGTTCCGTGTTCTTCTTCGGATATGAAAAAAGCTGCAAATTCTTTTTAAGCCTTCCGGGAGCGGTGCAGATTATCGGTCAACCTTCAAAAAAGGGCGTGATATGCTATTATGTGATCCTTGCGGTAGTCTGTGCCGGGGCAGCCGGTTGGAATCGTCTTGAGCAAAGAAAGGAAGATATTGAGGGCGAAACAGGAAATCAAAGAGGAAAGACGACATGGATTTTGCTCGGAAGTGTGGTCCTTATGATAAGTCTGGTGCTTTGCAGTGGCGAAAAACAACAGTTTCAGGTGCAGGTGCTGGATGTCGGACAGGGAGACGGAATTTTCATACAGAGTGGGGAAGGAACGAATTTCTTTGTCGACGGAGGAAGTACCGATGTCAAGCAGGTTGGAACCTATCGGATTTTGCCGTCATTAAAAGCAATGGGAATAAAGAAAATAGATGTCTGGTTTATCAGTCATTGTGACGAGGATCATATCAACGGATGTCTGGAAATCTTAAAATCGGGTTATCCGGTAGAGATGCTTGTGTTTTCAGCCTATATGACAG
>CAKRJK010000042.1 GCA_934351705.1 uncultured Lachnospiraceae bacterium | reverse complement strand
CATCGTTATTCTTGCGGTAGGACTGTGCCAGATAATAAATCACATTTCCGTTTTTATAGTTTTCATCCATCTGGACGATCTTCTCAAAATCAGGAATTGCCTGTGCATAATTACCGCTGTTGTAATTCTTATATGCCTCCTGATACAAAGAAGCTAAGTACTGGCTGTTGACACTGGAATTGATTTCATCATAAATTCCTTTTGTTGTATCATCCAGATGCTCCGGATTGACGTTCGCTAACGCATCTCCCGCTGTTTTAACATCTCCGTCTTTAAATGCCACATATGCCTCTAAAAGCTGTTCAAAACTTGTCACCTTGCCGTCGGCACTGTTTGCGGAATCCTTCTGTGCCTCCAGCTGTCCTTCCAGATCTTTGACCTTAGACTCCAGACTCTTGATGTCCTGATTCTTGGTAGATAAGCTGTCATTCGCCTTTAACACTTCATTCTTGGCATTGGACTTCGCACTCTGCTTAACACCCGGAACAACTAAGAAACAGGTGATCAAAACGCCCAGAATCAAGCCGATTGCAATATTTAAGACCGTAGAACCCGAACTGCTCTCTTTGAAAGAGGTCGTCGGACGGATGATCGTCTCGTTTCCGCTCTGGTAAGATACCAGTTCCTCTTCTTTTTTCTTGCCGCCTCCCAACGTCTTTGTCCTGTCGTTGATCTCTTTTTTATAGCGAAGCGTTGTGATGTTGTTGGAATCAATCTTCTCTGCATTCTTTAATGCCTTTTTTGCCTGCTCTAATTTGCCGTCTTCAATATATAAAAGTGCCAGCAATTGATGTCCCTTGACCATCTTCGGATTGAGTGACAATACCTTCTTGAGCTGGATCACCGCCAGATCTTTGCTGTCCTGCTGGCAATACAACAGTGCCTGATTATATTTTTTAATCGTCTGATTGATCGTTTCGAGTCTCGCTCTGTTTTTTTGTATCTCATTCAGATATTCGTCTGCGATATTGTTCTCGCTCTGAAAATTCTTGCTGATCACCCATTCACGCAAAGCCGATACCGTCTCACCCATCTCGAAATAGACAAGACCGAGCAGATTTCTCGCCGTGATATTCTGCTTATTATATTGCAGACTTTTTCTTAAGCACTCTGCCGCTCCCGACAGATCACGGATACTTGCTCTTGATAATGCCTCGTTATACCATGCATTTGAGGTATGCAGAATCTTCTTGTACACTCTCTCATAACTCATTTACATTGCTCCTTTCTTATCTTTGAGCATCTCTCTTAAAATGTCTGTCATGTCCGTTAAATCCTGACTGTATATTGCGTCTTCTGCCTCCTCAACTTCCAAACTCGGCTGAAATTTCTTTAATTCTTCTTCAAAATCAATCATGCTTCTTACCTCCTGCAAAACTCAATAATTCTCCTATAAAATAGAGTGAACCCGTACAGAATAAATTCTGCCCCTGTCTCTTAACCCTTCTCGCCTCACAATAAGCCTCCCTGCTGTCTGCAATTGGAATCGCTTCTTGTCCGTATTTTTTGAAAATCTCTGCCAACCTGTGTGCTTTCATTCCCCGCACGTCGGCAATCTCCGTCACATAAATGCGTTCCCAGTTCTCCGCCGCCAACTGTCTGATCGCCTCTTCGTAATCCTTGTCCTCCACCATAGAAAACAATAGAATCGGATTCCTTGCATTCATCCATCTGACCGCATGTAAAAATTCCTCTACACCGGACGCATTGTGTGCTCCGTCGAGATAGACCTCTTCTTCTATCTCCTGCATTCTGCCCTGCCACTTGGTATGGGCGATTGCCAAAAGTATCTCTTCCTTTGAAATTCCCGTGACCTGCTCTGTCACACGCATGGTCTGATAGGCAACTGCCATATTCATCATCTGATACGGTGCCGCAAAAGGAATTGATATTCTTGTATTTCCATCATAGCCACAACAATAGTAAAAATCAATATTTTTTCCGTTAAATTCAATAAAATTTAAGGATTTTGGTGATACCTCATAAGTTTGTGCATTTTTTTTCCTTGCTTTTTGGCAGATCACCTTTTTCGCCGCTTCATTTGACGCATCATAGACAACCGGAACACCCTCTTTGATGATTCCCGCTTTTTCGTATGCGATCTCCTCTATGCTCTCTCCTAAGTACTGGGTATGTTCCAAACTCAACGAGGTGATGACGGTCACAAGCGGCTTTTTTATGATATTGGTGCAGTCCAGTCTTCCTCCCAATCCGGTCTCTAACACGACATATTCCACCCGCTCTTTTTCAAACAGATACATCGCCATTCCAAAAAGATATTCAAAAAAACTCGGATGTGCCAAGCCCTCCCGCTTCATCTGTTCCACTACCCGGTATACCGCGACAAAGCTGTCTAAAAACTGCTCCTGACTGCAAGGTACTCCGTCAATACAAAAGCGTTCCTCCACCTTGACCAGATGGGGGGATACAAACATTCCGGTGTGCTTTTTTGCCTCCACCAGCACAGTATTCACGGCACTGCATACACTTCCTTTTCCGTTGCTGCCCGCCACATGGATGATTTGAAACTGCTGCTCGTCCACGCCCAGACGCCGAATCAATTCTCTTGTATGCTCTAAACCGTTTTTTGTTGTAAACTTTGGTATCCCGTAGAGATAGTCCACGGCTTTTTCGTATGTGAAATTCATAGCTGATCCTTTGTCTTATTCTTCTGTCATATAAAAAGAGAGCCATACCATAGGCTCTCTTTATCATATAGTTCTTTTCTTATTTTTGCAAGACTTCTTGCGGAAAACTCATCGCATTATCTTCCATTTTTAGACAAGCTCCTCCTCGTAACGCTCCATGATGATTTTGCTTCCCCGCTTTGTAAAAAGAACACGTTCCTGTTCTTCTAATACCGGTACTTTTAATTCATCAATCTGAACGTCCACGCCCGGATAAACTTCCTTCTGGACAGCGACAACCGCCTTGCCCATAACTTCTGTTTCGCGTCTTAAAACCTCAAGCTCTGCCTGATCTTTGGCAACGTTCGCTGTATTCTGTATCTTGATTCGCAAAAGCTGTGCTCTGCGGGGATCGTCACGATAGCTTACGCCACGCTCTTTCTCAAGACGATCGAAATTGTGCAATCCCTGTTCTATCTTGAACTGGTTTTCCTGTGTCGTCTGTATCTTTTCTTCCAGTAAATGTATTCTGCGGTGAATATCTTCCTTAACACCAACTGCAACCTCGGTCTTGACCTCTCCCGGACTTCCCAGGACTGCAACCCGGATGCCTTTTAACGCATAGACATGACCTCCGATGATCTTGCCCTTTTTACCGTTTACCACAACCTCATCCTTGCAGGTGATCTCACAGCCGATAAATGCATCTGCCTCGATTCTTCCCTCTGCCTCAATAGTTGCATACTCGATAAATTTGGCACTGATATTCTGCTTGGTAGTTAAAGAAGCACGATTGCCTCCCACCATACCGCTTCGCAAAACAATATCCCGATTTGCGGAAATATGTGCGGATTCCACTAATCCGTCAATGGTAACACTTCCTGTTGCACTAATCTGAACGCCGGAATTGACATTGCCGTGAATCACAACATCTCCGATAAAGTTGATATTGCCCACCGACAGATCGGCATTACCGAAAATCTCATAAACCGGTGAGATGACGATACGGTCATTCTCCACATCAATCTTACCGTTGATCTTGGACGTATAGGTGACGCCGTCCTCCTGCTTTTGAAAGCCCTTGCCCTTTAACGGCGGCTGGTCTCTTCCAATCTTTGCCTGCAGCGGCTTGCCCGTAACGCTGATTCCGTCACTGCCGCTGACCGGTGCATGGTAGACTGCAATAACCTGTCCTTCCTCTACCATCTCTACCATATTGATACTCCAGTAATCAACACTTCCGTCCGGTCTGATCTTCGGCTTGTTGCTGAATGTCGTGTTAAAGTGGTACTCATAATAACCATCCTTACCATCGATTTTCGGCGTTCCCGTGGCAACACAGACCTCCTGATTATAGGTCTTTGCCTGTATCATATTCCAAATGGTTTCCCGCTCTATGCCGTGGCGAATCTGATTCTTTTCCAGACATTCTAAAATCTCATCCTCCGTGTAGCCTTCTCCCAACTCCGGTATAGGCAACACAAGAAATGCCTGCATCTCATCGTAACTGATTCTTACTCTTGGCTGACCTTTTTCTTGGGCAATGGTCATAGACGGTCACCTCTTTTCGCATAAAATTCTAATTCTCCCTATCATTATAGTATACTAAATACACTGTTTTGGCAATCATTTTTAGTATTTTTTTGTCATTTTATGCAATTGTCAATCTATTTCATCTGTGCAAGGCGTTCTTCTACCTGCTGCATCATCTGCTCATATTTTGCCAGCTTCTCTTTCTCCTCCTGCACTTTTGCCTCCGGTGCTTTGCTTAAAAATTTCTCATTTGAGAGCATTCCTTTGGAACGTGCCAGCTCTTTTTTCAGATTTGCCTGCTCTTTTAACAGACGCTCTTTTTCTTTTTCAAAATCAACCAGATCCTCCAGCGGAATGTAAACGGTTGCTCCCGGAATTACCACAGATACCGCATCCTCGCCGATTCCCGCTTTGTCGGACTGTACACTGATCTCGCTTGCACTGATGAGTACCGCATACGCACTCTGCATTTTGTCAAAGGTCTGTTTTAATGCATCTTCCTCGGTCACAATATAAACTTTCGCTTTCTTGCTTGGCGGAACATCCATCTCGGAACGTGTGTTACGGATTCCTCTTACCAGATCTTTTACATGGGCGATTGCTTCTTCGGATTCCTTAAAGTTCCACTCCTCTTTGTAGGTCGGCCATTCGGAAAGCATGATGGTTTCTTCCTCATTCTGTAAGGTGCAGAAAATTTCCTCTGTGATGAACGGCATATACGGATGGAGCAATTTTAACGCCTGTATCAACACGGTCTTTAATGTCCACATTGCGGCATTTGCAGATACCGGATTCTCGTCTTTTTTGTAAGTTCTGGTTTTTGTAATCTCAATGTACCAGTCGCAGAACTCATCCCAGATAAAGTCATATACTTTTTGTACTGCAATTCCGAGTTCAAATTTGTCCATGTTCTCGGTTACTTCTTTTGCAAGAGAGTTTACGGCAGAAAGAATCCACTTATCCTCTTCTTCCAGCTCCTCTGCCTTTGGCTTGGTAATATCGGCATCCCCGATATTCATCATGATAAAGCGGGAGGCATTCCATACTTTATTTGCAAAGTTACGGGATGATTCTACTCTCTCCCAATAGAATCGCATATCATTTCCCGGTGCATTTCCGGTGATCAAGGTCAGACGAAGTGCATCTGCACCGTATTTGTCAATCACCTCTAACGGATCAATTCCGTTACCGAGTGACTTACTCATCTTACGTCCCTGTGAATCACGAACCAGACCGTGGAACAATACGGTATGGAACGGTGCTTTTCCCATCTGCTCATAGCCTGAGAAAATCATTCGGATTACCCAGAAGAAAATAATATCGTAACCTGTCACTAACACGTCATTCGGATAGAAGTAATCCAGATCCTCTGTTTTCTCCGGCCAGCCCAGTGTTGAGAACGGCCACAACGCAGAGGAAAACCATGTATCCAATGTGTCCTCATCCTGTGTCATATGGTCATGACCGCACTTCGGGCAATGGTTTGGATTTTCTCTTGCGACTACAAATTCACCGCACTTATCACAGTAATATGCCGGGATACGATGTCCCCACCAAAGCTGACGTGAGATACACCAGTCACGGATATTGTCTGTCCAGTTAAAGTAGGTTTTATCCATTCTCTCCGGCAACAATTTGATTTCGCCGTTCTTAACGCCTTCTACTGCCGGCTTGATCATCTCATCCATTTTTACAAACCACTGCTGTTTGATCATCGGCTCTACCGTGGTCTTGCAGCGGTCATGTGTTCCTACGTTATGTGCGTGAGGAACTACCTTGACAAGAAGTCCCAGTTCATCCAACTCGGCTACCATTGCTTTTCTTGCCTCGTAGCGGTCCATTCCCTCGTATTTTCCACCGTTCGCGTTGATGGTCGCATCATCGTTTAAGATGTTAATTTCGGCAAGATCATGACGTTTTCCTACTTCAAAGTCATTCGGATCGTGTGCAGGTGTAATTTTTACACATCCCGTTCCAAACTCTTTGTCTACATAAGAATCCGCAACAACAGGAATCTCTCTTCCCACCAACGGCAGGATCAAAGTTTTCCCGATCAAATCCTGGTAACGCTCATCCTCAGGGTTTACAGCTACCGCGGTATCTCCGAGCAATGTCTCAGGACGTGTGGTTGCGATTTCTACAAATCTTCCCTCTTCACCTTTTACCGGATAATTGATATGCCAGAAAAATCCGTCCTGCTCCTCATGCTCTACCTCTGCATCGGAGATAGAAGTCTTACATACCGGGCACCAGTTGACAATACGGGAACCCTTGTAAATATATCCTTTGTCAAACAGCTTAATAAAAACATCTTCCACCGCTTTGGAACAACCCTCATCCATCGTGAATCTCTCTCTGTCCCAGTCTGCGGAAGAACCCAACTTCTTCAACTGTTTTAAAATACGTCCGCCGTATTCCTCTTTCCAATCCCACGCTTTTTCTAAGAATCCTTCTCTTCCCAAGTCATTTTTGTCAACTCCCTGCTCTTTTAAAGATTCAATCACCTTTACCTCTGTCGCAATAGAAGCGTGATCGGTTCCCGGCTGCCAGAGTGCATTATACCCCTGCATTCTCTTGTAACGGATCAAAATATCCTGCATCGTGTTATCCAAAGCATGTCCCATGTGAAGCTGACCTGTAATATTTGGCGGCGGCATCACAATCGTAAATGGCTTCTTGCTTCGGTCCACCTCCGCATGAAAATATTTGTTGTCTTCCCATTTCTTGTAAAGACGGTCCTCAATGTCCTTTGGATCATAAGTCTTTGCTAATTCTTTGCTCATGTCATTTCTCCTATTCTTTATGTTATATTTTTTATGTTATATTTCTTTATCGCTACCACTTTGTCAAATTTCGATATGTCATTCGCTATCGTACTGCCACTCTGTCAGATTCCGGTATATCATTCTCTACCATACTGCCTCTCCGTCAGATTCCGGCATATCATTCTCTACCATACTGCCTCTCCGTCAGATTCCGGCATATCATTCTCTACCATACTGCCTCTCCATCAGCTTTCGGCATATTATTCTCTACCATCCCGCCACTCTGTCAGATTCCGGTATATCTTTTCTACCGTACTACTATTCTGCCAGATTCCGATATATCCTTTTCTACCATACTACCACTCTAGCCGTCTTCGGTACCTCGCCTTCCAACGTCGCCGATATACTACACACTCTTACTCCGGCGTCGGCAAAGCCAGCTGTTTCGGACAAAAGTTTTTCAACGCGGTGCTTCTGTCGGGGAGTGCGAATTTCTTAGTATTTTCTCTACACCCAGCAATGTATGGACAGGACGTCCATACAAGGTCATTCCGAGCCACGGATGGCGAGTAATGACCGCTTGCGTCCCCACCACACCAACTCCCCGGAAAATACTTAGAAATTCGCACTCCCCGACAGAAGCACCGCATTGAAAAACTTTTGTCCGAAACACCCCAACTTCGCCAACCCAAACCCCATACCATCAAAAAACGCCCCCTGCAACTCTGCAAAGGGCGTATATCAACGCGGTACCACCTTACTTCACCAACAGCAAGACAAAACAACTATCCCCCTATCGGCAATCTCAAAAATCCTATAACGTGAATCACTCGTGAAAACCTACCCGCTCTGCCATAACCATAACAACAGACGCCCTTCAGCCTTCCGGTTCAAAAGCTACCTTCCACAACGCCTTCTTCAAACAGTCTTTCAGCCGATGAACCGTTCTCTCTTTCAAGGGTGTGCTGTGTACTCCTCTTTCTCAATACCTTTTTCAATATGTTTTATCTTATAAACTTCTTATCCGCTTGTCAAGTATTTCTTCCGTATTATTCCGGACGCTCACTCTCCTCATCCGCAATAGCTGCTGCTGCGCCGGATACCGCTGAAACAACTGCGATGACGGCTGCAATGATTACGATAAACAGCATTGCGACAAAGAAAATCCAAAATGCAGTCTCACTCATATCTATCCATCCCTTCCTCAATTATATTTATCTTATAACTTGTATCATGATTTTGCAAGATTTTTTTCCTTTTTTTGTCCGATTGGTATCTGTGCCAGAATCACTCCCGCAAAAATTAACACACAACCGAACATTTCACGTTTACTCAATGCCTCTCCCAAAAGAGCCCAGCCTGCCAATACAGAAAATACCGATTCAAAGCTCATCAGCAAGGATGCGATTGTCGGATTAAAATCTTTCTGTCCTACAATCTGCAACGTGTATCCCAATCCGCAGGATAAAACGCCGGCATATAAGAGGGGCATCCATGCAATCAGAATATTGCCTATCTGCGGACTCTCAAATAAAAACATACATACGACCGACAACACTCCGCACACAAAAAATTGTATACAGGATAATCTTACACCGTCTACTTTTGGTGCATAATGGTTCACCGCCCAGATATGAAACGGAAAGACCAACGCACAGATAAAGACGTACAAATCTCCTCTTGATAAAGCAAATCCTTCTTTAATACAAAGCAAATAAAATCCTACCAACGCGATAATAACGCTGATCCACACATTCCAGCCTGTTTTCTTTTTCAAAAAAATACCGATAATCGGCACAAAAACAATATACAATGCTGTGATAAAGCCTGCTTTTCCGGCGGTTGTGTATTGCAATCCGATCTGCTGTGCATTGGTTGCAACAAACAGAACCACACCGCAAACAATTCCTGCTTTCCACAGCGTTTTCTTATCTGTATGTTCTATGTCCTCGCCGCTTTTCTTTTTCCATGAATCCATTCCGACAATACAGGGAATCAATACGATACCTCCGATCAAACAGCGGATACCGTTAAACGTGAACGGCTCAACGTAATCCATTCCGACACTCTGTGCCACAAAAGCCACTCCCCAGATAAACGCTGCCGACAGCAGTGCAAAGATATTCTTCCATTTTAGATTTGTCATTTGTATCATTCCTCTTTCTGCTTTTATTGTTTCCCAATTCCCACAATAATTATCTAGTATATCAAATTCATGACAAAATGTACAGCATCACAAAAAGAGCATATCCTTGAGGTGACCCCCAAAAGTTAGACTTTTTAAGCGTAGCAGTTTTAATGGCTGCTACGCATATTTTTATGCAGCCAAG
>CAKRJK010000041.1 GCA_934351705.1 uncultured Lachnospiraceae bacterium | reverse complement strand
GTTTTAAATTGTCTTTAAATCCGTTTCTTTACTGTCTTTCTTTTTTCTTATTTCTCTTTACGGATACTTCTGTCACTCCTGCCAAAGCAGTAAGGCAGATCATCGTCCAGAAAATCGGTACTCTGTTTTCTCCCGTCTGTGGTGAAGTCCGTTTTTCATTATTGTTTTGAGCTTTGTTCTCTGGGGTGTTATTCTTATCACCTTTTGCGATATTGGTATCTTTATATACAATCGCATATGTCGAGAACTTATCTGTCACAAATGATAATTCGTTTGTCTTTTCATTAAAGTCTGCATCCAACAGTTCCACAACTGTTTTTCCCGTAGAATCCGTGTGAACCCGGATCACTTTATAAGTTCTGTTCTTTGTCGAATCCTTATTCAACAGATCATCTGATAATAACAGGGTTGTTCTTATGCCGACTCCCGTTTCTGAAATCATCACTTTTGGATCTGACTCGATCTGTTTGAAAAATTCCATACCGATGAATGTCAGCTTTGAATCTGCTCCCGCAAACTGCTCTGCCAGTTTCAAAATCTGATTCTGTGTTTCTTTATCAAGAGCAGATTTGTCCGCCTTTCCAATCTCAAGCCAAACTTTTGCGTTCAATGTTCCCGCTAAAATCTGTGTTCTTTCATTCTCCGTGAAAATCTTGTCGGAATTTAAAAGTTCAGATCTGTTGTTGTTCATGACCGCCTCACGAATCGGAGCATTCTTTTCTACTTCCACGCTCTTTTCCAACTGTCCTGCGGTTGTATCCTGCGATGTTCCCGTTGCCGGAATGACTTCTATCTTCTTTTGTCCGCAGTCGCCTCTCCGGCAAGTCTTTTCACGTTTTCCGTCTGCTGTGGCAGTTGCCTCTTTGGTGACTGTCCACTCCTCTGCCCAGAGATGTCCCAATGCGTCAATCTTTGTGCTTGGTGTGGTTACTTCACCGCAAATGCGACATCCGATCTCCTCCGTGCATCCGTTCTCTGTACAGGTAGGTGCTACCGCTTTCTTAGTTACGCCGATGTCATGCGGTTCCACTGTGAATGTACCTGTACCGAACGTGATACTGTAGTTTGGATTTGCTCCCTGCGTCTGTGTCGCTGTGATCGTGTATGTTTTCGCATCCTCACCCGACTCTCTTTGTAAGGTGATTCCGCTTAATGTATCACCCTCTGCCAATCCTGTCACGGTGTAGGTAAGTTTTGGTTCTTCTTTGCCAATGTGTTTTTTCACATTATCCGGTGTGCATGTGATTGGTTTTGGCTGAATCGTATAGTTTGTGGTCGGTTTCGTATCCGGCAGCTTATAGTTTGCATTGCTTAAGCTCTCTGCCGTTGCCGTATAACTCTGTCCTGTCTTTGCATTGGTATCTGTCTGCTGTCCCGATACTTTGACACTGCATACATCTGTACCGATCAGGCTTGCCGCTTTGACGGTTGCCGACGGTCCCTGTGCTTTTCCTGTGTAAACCAGTGTGGTATCGCTCCACTCGACCTCTACCGTTTTTGGCTCGATTGTAAAGGATACGGCTTTTGTGGTTCCCGCATTATAATAATCGGTTTCCTCTACCGCTGCCTTCACGTAGTAGGTGCCTGCATTTGCCGGTACCTCTCCTGCTTTCTTGGCACCGTTATCTTCGGTTGTCTTTGTCTTGCAGTCCGCATCGGTATAATAGGTATAAGCTACCGCACCGTTTCCCGGATTGCCTGCGGCATCTAACGCCGGTGATTTTGCGGTATCTCCGTAAGTCCAGTTTTCGATTGTTACGACAGGTGTAATGTCTTTTTTCACAATCTTGATCGTAACCGTATCACTTGTCACTTTTGTTTTGCCACGCTGTACCACACAATAGTACTGATAGGTTCCTGCCGGTAATATATCCGGTGTCTGATAACTTTTTGCTGTTGCATTTTCGATTGCAACTGCTGCGGTATCATTACACTTCTGATACCACTGATAATAAATCTCTGCGTCGGTTTCTGTCTCGGTTTTCTCTGCTGTTACCTCAAGGGTTGCCGGCTGATAATTATCCACGTCATAGGTTGCATCACCGCCCGGCTGTACTGCAATCAAAACCTCCTGCAATTCCAACGTGATATTGCTTAATGCCGCAATGTCCTCATAGGTAAGTACTTTTCCTTCGGTATCTTTTACAAGAACTCCTTTTAACACAGCACTGTTTGGCACTTCTGCCTGTACATAGGAACCTCCTGCCAGCTTCACGCTTCCCTTAGAGGAATCTGTCCAGACAAACTTACCTGCCTCTACGCTGCCGCCGTTGACTCTCACACTGCCCTCACCGATCCGGATTGCAACTGCATTGCTGTTTGCGGACGGATTCTTAAATACACCGCCGTTGATCTTTGCTGTTCCTCCATTGAGTTCGATACAGGATGTCTCATTGTCTTTTCCTGTAAGTTCGTAAGTACCTCCATCAATGACTAACATACCGGAATTATCTTTTGCCTGAGAAACCAGTGTGTTTTTGCCCGATGAAAGTTTTCCCGTTTTCCCGCTGTCAAGAATGATCAATGTGCCTTTTTCCAAAGAAAGAACCGCATCGCTCTTGGCACTCTCATCTTTCCATGTATGTCCTTTCAAATTCACGGACACTGTAACATCATTTGTAAGTGCATAACATTCATCTACCTTGACATCTTCTAAGAGTGTCAGGGTTCCGCCGTTTGCATTTACCGCATTCCAACCCTCTGCCAATGTTCCGTACTGTTTTGAACCGTCTGCCGTCTTCACTTCGCAGACACTTCCTGCTTTGGCAACTGCAAACACCTCATCTTTTTCTAAGGTTTCCACACCCTCTGCAACACTCACTTTAAACCAATAGCTTCCCGCATCCAGATTCATAAAGTCTATAACAGACTGTACTGCAATAAAATCTGTATCATTCGATACGGATTCTTTCGTATCTCCCTCTTTTCTTAACTTATAAGAGTAGCTGATTCCCTCTGTATATGGCTGTCCGTCAACCTCTGCATTGACCTTAAGCACTTTTCCTGTCGTAATCATTCCGTCAGTAACATTAGCGATGGTGACCGTCGGTCGTTTCACTTTCTTAACAGCATGCACATCTTCTAAATAATTGCCTTCCAATACCGCCGTATCTCTCACTGTCTGTCCATTCGCATCTACAAGATATACTTTGTTTAGTGTATCTTTGACCTGTTTTGCTGAACCGTCGTTTGCGGTGACTGTCACATAACGAAATTCTCCGCCGGAAACAGTAATCTTATCGCTTTTTAATTGCAGCGGCTTTATTAGGTCCGGTGAGCCCGGACTACTACTGTTTCTTGTTCCATATACTGCTCCCCCCGAGATTGTAATACGGTCCGCAGAAATTAAACAGTTATCCGGCACCATGTCCGGATGAACTCTCACGGTTCCGCCGTTAACGGTCAGGCTCTTACAAGGAAGATTCGTAATAAACATCAGCTCGCCGCTTTCTACAACTATTTCCGTATTTTGTGCGTTGTAGAATATACCATTTCCTCCTTGTATCTCGTCACTTCTCAAAGAACCTGTTCCTTTGCTGTCCTTTAGAATGAATTTTTGTGTATCTGCTAAGTTCAGTATGAAATCACCTGTCTTCCTTAACACATATCCATTCAAATCGAATGTCACGGTTCCCGCCGGTTTGCCTGCATTGCTCTCTTCACAACTCACATTTGTCAGCAAGGTAACCGTGCTGCCATCCTTTGCCGCATCAAATGCCTCCTCTATGGTGATGAATTTCCTGGTTGTGTTATCCGCAAAACGAACCTCTGCCACTCTTTCTTTTGTGACAATCTCTACCGTAACACTCTCACTTGTCAGTTCCGTACTTCCACATTTTGTAACACAGTAATATTCATATTTTCCGTTTGCTAAGGACTCCGGCGTTTTGTAGGTACTTGTTGTCGCTCCTGCGATTTTCTCTGCCGCCTCCCCATTGACCTTCCGATACCACTGGTACTCAATTGCGTCTGTACTGTCTGCCTTCGTCTTTGTCACTTTCACTTCCAGCGTCATCGGTGTATATTGTTCCGGATCCAGCGTATGGGAACCCTTTGTCTGAGATTCTATGATAATGTCCTTTAACTTCAGACTGACCTTATCAAGAATCCAACCTGTCTCCGTTACCTCCGTCACTTCGTTTCCTGCACTGTCTGTTATGACTACTCCCACCGGAATTGCCGTTTCCGGTGCGTATAACTTATTATAATAACCTCCGGTTAATTTTGAGTTATCTCCGTATACCCGACAAGTTCCCGTCTCTACACATCCGCCACTCATATTCAGCGTATTTGGAGAAAATAGCCTTATACTGTACGAATTATAATCGGTTGCAGCATTCCTAAACACGCCTCCCGTAATGTTTATCGTGCCTCCCTCTTCGAAATAGAGCGTAATTACCGCCTTCTCTTTTGTATTTGTTAATTCATAGGTTCCGCCGGTAATATTTAATGTACGTGTTATTTTATAATTATCTTCTCTCTGACACAACAGATATTTACTGCTGTCCGATACCATACGTCCGGTCTGCTGCTCGCTACTGTCTTTCATTGTCAGGATTCCTTTTGATGCATTAAGTGCACACTCGGACCCCGTATAACTCCATGTATGTCCGTTCAGGTCAATCGTAATATCCTGCTTATCGTCATCCGGTTCATACGTATCTTTTAATGTAATATCCGACATGAGCTTTAAGGTTCCGCTGTCGGTTTTCACCCGGTCCCAACCTTCCACGAAAGTACCGTATTCTGTTGTTCCCTGATCGGTCGTAACTTCACAAATGATTCCTGCCTGTTTTGTTACCGCAAAAATCTCTGACGCTCCTTTTATCTCCTCTGTTTCCGCAACCGTCACTTTCAGCCAGTAACTTCCCTTGTCTAACTTCATAAAGGCTGACAGGGAATCCAGCTCCGTAAAACCGCTGTCTGATACATTGTCTTTTGTCTCGCCATCTGCTTTTGCTTTGTATGCATAGCCGGCTTTGTCATAATCCTGTCCGTCTACTTTGACCTCGACATTGATCATTTCTCCGCTTGGCAAAGTTCCGTTCTCAAGATTCGTCACTGCCATCGTTGTTTTTCTCTTTGCCGGTGAATTGGTATAGTTACCGGTATCTTCATCACGGTATACTTTGCCGTGTGCCGCATCCGTTACCGGGTAGGAATCTTTTGTGTTTCCGTTGTCAATATTCTGATACCAGATTGTTCCGCCCTGAACCTCTCCGTTCATATAATAAGCACTCTCGCCGCTTGCCATGTCATGTCCGCAACCGTTGTAGCAGCAATGATTGACGCAGTTTTCATACTGTGAATCATTGTCATACCCTGTAACTTTGTCCATGTCTGTATAACATGCTTTCACTGAAGCCCGTGGATTTATGTAACCTGTTATTCCTCCTATTTTCGGATTGTGAGAGGTGTCTGTTGTTTCAATACAACAGCCGGTTGAGAAACATCCTGTTACCTCACCACTATATTGCAACCCAACAACTGCTCCCACACGGTTATCAGTGGCTGATATGTAAGAATCTTTTACCGCGACATTTTTGATGCTTGCATCTAGATAAATCTTTCCAAACAATCCTGCTGCGTCACCCGTTATCTGATACAAACCGCTAATCGAATGTCCCTGTCCGTCAAACTGTCCCCAGAATTCCACCTTTGCACCAATCGGTGTCCACTCGATCAAATCAGAGTTTAAATTAGCCGCATTATGTGTTTCGCTTGTGAACACCTTATCATTGACCGTAATATCCGCTGTCAATTTTGCACATGCAGACCGATTATTACCGCCCTGGTTGACATAATCCGCAAACCAGTATAATTCCTCTTTCGTGCCAATCTCATAGGGACTGTCCGTTGTTCCGTCTCCTACTGTTGGTGCCTGCGGTGTAATGGTACCTGCCGCCTGCACAAATTGATGTTCCCGAAACGGTATCACCGATAGGACCATCAACAGTGCAAGAAACAGTGCCAACACTCTTTTTTTGGTTGTTATCTCTCTCATATCCTTCTCCTTGTATGCATTTCCATTTTTTTACATACTACAAATAATTATACTCCTTTTTCGGATACAAGTAAACAGATAATGTCAAAACCAACCGAAACTGCTTCCAATCCAATAGATCAGCCCCAACACCCAGCTCGTAAAAATTCCAAACAGAATGACCGGTCCCGCAATCGTGAAAATCTTACATCCGATTCCGAATACCTGTCCTTCTTTTTTGAACTCAATCGCTGGTGCCGCCACTCCGTTTGCAAATCCCGTAATCGGCACTAACGCCCCCGCTCCGCCCCATTTTGCAAAGGTCGGATAAATGTTGAAGCCGGTCAAAATGACACTTAACAAAATCAGAATCAGGCTGCACCAGCCTGCTGCCGTGTCTTTATCAAGATGAAAATTGTTGACTGCCACATTCAAGATCACCTGTCCGATCACACAGATGACTCCACCGACTATGAATGCTTTTAACATACTCAAAAACAGATTGTTGGTCGGTGTTACCTCTTTTACATAATCGTTATAGTTCTCCTGCTGTAACTGCTTTTCCTGTTCTGTCATATTCTGCCTCCTCTATAATGTCTGCCAATAGGCATTCCAAAAATAAAACAACGCTCCGCTCATTTTCCCAAATGCCATGCAAAGCATTACCCACTCCAATCCGACGGTCAGATGTACCCGCCGAAACACGATCGGGAATGTGTTGATAATCTCCGCAAGGGACACTGCGATACACCCCACAAAAATTCCCGCACACAGTCCGAACAAAATTAACATAAATCTTCCGAACGGTATCGGTATCGGAAAGACAGATACCGCATTTCCCGCAATTCCTCCCAGAAGAATTGTCGTTTCATATGCAAATACCGTTCTTGCCGTGTTGCTCTTTCCGATGATCCTCGGAATGACTCCGATCGCAATCAGAAAGGCAAAGGTACCTGCCGATACCGCAAACCCCGCAACCAGTCCGGAGAGGGCAAGTAAGATATGATTAGCCCACATCGACACTCCTTCCTCCTCTGCTGCTGTTTTCGATAAAGGTTTTATCGATATCCTGTTCGTATTTTCGCATTTCTACCTGAATCGGTGTCGGATCATGCGTAATCTTCGTTCTTCCCACATGATTAAAGAACACCAGTATTCCGACTGCCATGCCGATTGAATAGAATACTTCAATCTCGGTAAAGCCGTCCGTACGCACTCCCATCACCTGCTGATAAAACCTTGCAAACACCTCACTCACCCCGACATCATTGTTAAATGCCATGATTGTGAACGCCGAGCCGAAAAAGATCAGCACGCAAAGCACGATTGTCTTTAACACCGAGGCAAGCATCGGCGGGTTTGGTCTCGGCACATATTCGATGATAAAGTCCGCCTCTCCCTCGTTCTGCACATCAACATTCGGGTAATCCTCGTGAATCAACTGAATGATCTTTAAGATAGAAACTAACTGAAGCTGGTTCTTCTTTTTGTCCATTCCCGTAAACGTGTATACTTTTTTCTGGCGAAGTTTCCGCAAAATTCCCACGTCGGTGCATTCGATCTTGGCGATGTCGCCTAAGGTGACGCTTTTGTTGTGTACCAATACATTCTGTTCTATTTTAAGATAAATTGTCTGACTGCTCATTACATTCCTCCATTACAAAGAGTGCTCCCTGTGTATTGCCTGCCGGTTCTTTGAGCCGATTATAATAAAAGCAGGCGGCAAACACTGCGAGAACCGTAAGAGAAATCAGACAAATCCGATATATTTTTCGGTTCATGTAATCACTCCTTTTCTTGCCCTTAGTATGACTTCTTTTGCTGAATTTATTCCCAAAAATTTTAAAATCCGCACAAAGTGCAAATACTATGATTATTCTTATAAAAAAGAATTGACAATCGGTTTTTTCACGCTTATATTATTATCTGCGGTATGCTCGCAAACATACAGATTACAGAAAAATATGTACAGTCAGTGAGGTCTTATGTTATGACAAGAAATCAGGAAATTTTAAATCTTGCCGTACTTGCAGGCGAGATTCTTTTAAAGAACGGCGGTGAGATTTACCGCGTGGAAGATACTATGATACACATTATCACAGCTTACGGGATTACGGATTACAATGTCTATGTATTGTCAAACGGAATCTTTGCAACGATTGATGAAAAAGGGGAAGAACCTTACAGTATCGTGCGTCATGTTTCTTTCGGAAACACGAATCTGGAACGGATCGCTGCTGTCAACCAACTTTCAAGGGAAATCAGCGAGCAAAAATATACGCCTTCCGAAGCCATGAAAAAAATGTCCGAATGCGACACGCTGGCTCCGCGAAGCCTTCCTGTCCGCTGTCTTGCCTGCGGACTTGGCTGCGGTGCGTTCGCCATGCTTTTTGGCGGGAATGTCTTAGACAGTGTGTTTGCCTTTTTTATCGGAATCGTGTTACAGCTTTTTTTGCACTATTCTTATACCAGAAAACCTTCGCAGTTTTTTGATTCGATTGCGGCGAGTGCTTTGGTAACGGCTTTGAGTATTCTCGTATTTGCCGTTCACATTCCCGTACACGTGGACAAGATCATCATCGGATGTATCATGCCGCTTGTTCCCGGACTTGCCTTGACGAACTCAATCCGCGACTTTTTTAACAGTGATTACCTGTCGGGTGTCATCCACATGGTAAATGCCCTGCTTACGGCTCTTTGCATTGCCGTCGGCGTCGGCTCTATCATGACTTTCTATCAGTTTTTGGGAGGTACGTTATTATGATTCTTCAACTTGCATTGGCTTTTATCTCAACTTTTGCCTTCGCCGTACTTTTTTCTGCTCCGAAGTCTCAATACTTTTTGTGCGGATTCTGCGGTGCATTTACATGGGGCATTTATCTTGCATCGGAGCATTTTGAAAACGATCCCGTCCTCTCGGCACTGTTCGCCACTTTCTTTTTGACGGTGCTTGCCCGTTTTCTGTCTGTCAAAAAGAAAAATCCGGTTACCATCTATCTGATAACCGGAGTGTTTCCGCTTGTTCCGGGAGCCGGAATTTATTATACTTCTTACTATTTAATCATGAATGAGAACCGTGATTCGCTTCTGATGGGCGTCTCAACTTTAAAGACTGCCGGTGCGATCGCTCTTGGCATTATTCTCGGCTTTGCCTTGCCATTTTCTTTGAAAAGACCGCATAGCAAATCGAAGAGAAAATGATTCCGTAGACCGATGCCATCGGAACAGCCAGACCGATGGTGACAAGTGTCGCTCCCGGTTGGATACTAAACAGATAGGACAACGGCA
This sequence comes from uncultured Lachnospiraceae bacterium, assembly GCA_934351705.1. Taxonomy (GTDB): domain Bacteria; phylum Bacillota; class Clostridia; order Lachnospirales; family Lachnospiraceae; genus Maccoyibacter. Next base: position 34 of record CAKRJK010000041.1, on the reverse strand, counting down.
CTCTGACTAAGAAGGATGCCGTGATTCCCTGTAC
>CAKRJK010000040.1 GCA_934351705.1 uncultured Lachnospiraceae bacterium | reverse complement strand
TTTTATGATAACAACGGATACGGTTTTGGAGAAAGCTATGACGGAATCCTGTTGTTGGTCAGCATGGCGGATCACGACTGGGCAATCAGCACTTGCGGTTATGCAATAGACGTGTTTACGGATGCGGGACAGGAGTATATGTCGGATCAATTCGTATCCTACCTCAGTGATGAAGAATACGAGCAGGCATTTACAACCTATGCAGAGCTTTGTGATGAGTTTATCACGCAGGCAAAAACAGGAGAGCCGTATGACAGTGATAATCTTCCGAAAGAGCCGTTTGCAGCGGGAGTGAATCTTGTAATCTCGTTGATCATCGGATTGGTGGCGGCTTTTATCATTACGGCAGTCATGAGAGGAAAACTCAAAAGTGTGCGTTCCCAGGCTGCTGCAGGAAGTTACATGAAAAAAGACAGTCTCAAAGTTACAAACAGCAGAGATATGTTCCTGTATCGTCATGTAGATCGCAGGGAGAAACCAAAGGATGACAGCTCATCCGGTTCCAGTACCCATACCTCCTCGTCGGGAAGAACGCACGGAGGAAGCAGCGGAAAATTCTAATGACAAATAAATAAAAACATGTTATGCTATATTCAGTCACCTGATTTCAAAGGTTCGTCCTGCGAAAAAAGGCACAGAGAATATGGGATTTATACTACCCTTGTGCCTTTTTGGTGCAAGGGTTTTTTTGGAGGAAATAAAATGGAAACAAGATTGGCAAGCATTGCGATTGTAGTGGAAGAGCCGGAAAGTGTGGAACGCTTAAACGGCATTTTACATGAATACGGAGAGTACGTGATCGGAAGGATGGGAGTTCCGCATAAAGAACGCGGCGTGAACCTCATCAGTATTGCGATAGACGCTCCGCAGGATATTATCAGCAGCCTTTCAGGCAAACTGGGAATGCTAAAAGGAGTTACGGCAAAAGCAGTGTACTCAAAGGCATAAGAAAGCGAGAAGATAAAGGAGTTAAGCATGAACTTATTACAGAAATTAGAGACAAGTCGAATGCTTACGAAAGAAGAGTGGACAGAGCTGATTGCGGCGAGGGAAACCTATGAACAAGAAGCCGCAAAAATCGCAAGGCGGTTAAGAGAAGAAAACTTCGGCAACAAGGTCTATACGCGTGGTTTGATAGAGTTCACCAATTATTGCAAAAATGATTGCTATTACTGCGGAATCCGAAGAAGTAATCGGAATGTCAACCGTTATCGGTTAAGCAGGGAACAGATTTTAGAATGTGCAAAGACAGGATATGAGCTGGGTTTTCGGACTTTTGTTTTACAAGGCGGGGAGGACGCTTATTACACAGATGAGAGATTGATAGAAATCATTTCTGCGATCAAAAGCAGCTATCCCGACTGTGCGTTGACTTTATCCATAGGAGAACGCAGCAAAGAGAGCTATCAGGCATTTTTTGAGGCGGGAGCAGACCGCTATCTGCTGCGGCATGAGACAGCGGATAAAGCCCATTATGAGAGACTGCATCCCCAAGAGATGTCCTACGAACATCGGATGAATTGTCTGTGGGATTTAAAAGAGATCGGTTATCAGGTCGGCTGTGGTTTCATGGTCGGGAGTCCGGGACAGACGAAGGAAACATTGGCAGAAGATATGTTGTTTCTCCAGAGATTGCAGCCGCATATGGTGGGAATCGGACCGTTTGTGCCGCACCATGACACGCCGTTTGCAAAAGAGACGGGAGGAACGGCAGAGCAGACATTGTATCTGCTCAGTCTTATCCGTATCCTAAAACCGGATGTACTGCTGCCGGCAACGACGGCACTTGGAACGATCGACAGCCGTGGACGGGAGAAAGGGATACAGGCGGGAGCAAATGTCGTTATGCCGAATCTGTCACCTACCGCCGTCCGTAAAAAATATGAATTATATGACAATAAAATCTGTACCGGTGATGAGGCGGCAGAATGTAGATTTTGCCTGTCCAACAGAATGAAATCCATCGGCTGTGAGCTTGTCACAGAACGGGGAGACGCACCGTCATGGAGCAGATAACATACGAGGAGGAAAGAATCATGTATGATGTAAAATCAAGCAAAGCGGAGGAGTTTATCGCACACGAGGAGGTGTTGGCTTCTTTAGAATACGGAGAAAAAAATAAAAGTAATATCGAGGAGATTGACCGTATTTTAAATAAGGCACGCGAAAAGAAAGGAATCACACACCGTGAGGCAATGGTGCTGTTAGATTGTGATATTGAGGAGAAGAATCAGAAAATCTACGCATTGGCAAAGGAGATTAAAGAGGAGTTTTACGGAAATCGAATTGTCATGTTTGCACCGTTATACTTATCAAACTACTGTATCAACGGCTGTGAGTACTGTCCGTATCATTTGAGAAATAAGCACATTGCAAGAAAAAAACTGACACAGGAAGAAGTCGTAAAAGAAGTTGTGGCATTGCAGGATATGGGACATAAACGTCTTGCACTTGAGATGGGAGAAGATCCGGTCAACAATCCGATAGAGTATATTTTGGAATGTATTGATACGATTTACAGCATTAAGCACAAAAACGGAGCGATCCGCCGCGTCAATGTCAACATTGCGGCAACAACCGTAGAAAATTACAGACGATTAAAAGAAGCGGGAATCGGAACTTATATCCTGTTCCAGGAAACGTATCACAAAGAAAATTATGAGAAACTTCATCCGACAGGACCAAAGCATGATTACGCATATCATACAGAGGCAATGGACAGAGCGATGGATGGCGGAATTGATGATGTCGGACTCGGAGTATTGTTCGGATTAAATAATTACCGCTATGATTTTGCAGGAATCATTATGCACGCAGAGCATTTAGAGGCGGCAAAGGGTGTCGGACCGCACACCATCAGCGTACCGAGACTTCGCCGTGCAGATGATATTGATCCGGATATGTTTGATAACGGAATTTCAGATGACTTATTTGCAAAGATTGTTGCCTGTATCCGAATCGCAGTACCGTATACGGGTATGATCGTATCCACAAGAGAGAATCCGCAGACAAGAAAAAGAGTGCTGCAATTAGGAATTTCACAGATTAGCGGAGGCTCCAGAACCAGCGTCGGCGGTTATGTGGAGGAGGAGCCGGAGGACGAGAATTCCGCCCAATTCGATGTCATTGACACAAGAACCGTTGATGCAGATGGACTTTGTACCGAGCTTTTGTACGGCATGTTACCGCGAGGGAAGAACCGGAGACCGTTTCATGAAACTGTTAAAGAGTAAACAGATCGTCAACTGCTGTCACCCGAATGCGCTGATGACACTCAAAGAATATCTTGAGGATTACGCTTCACCGGAGACAAAAGAAATCGGTGAAAAGCTGATTGAGAAAGAGTTAGAGGTTATCACCAATCCGAAAGTAAGAGAGAAAGCAAAAGAATACATTGACAATATCCACAGCGGACAGAGAGATTTTCGTTTCTAAAAGAAAAGCCATAGACCTGAAGTTTTGGTCTATGGCTTGTTTTTTATGTGGTAGAGCGTCGTGCCTGTTTTCTTTGTTTATCCGCTACCAGGTAGACAGCAAAGATCGCAACAAAGAACAGGAATTCAATGCCCAGAGCTTTCTGATAGAAGCCCATGGAAAATGCGTCATCGGAAAAGCCGCTGATCCTGTCATTAATCTGAATATACCAGTAAGCAGGAAGGAAGTGTGCTACGGCTAAAACCTGTTTTCCGAGAAAATGCTGCGGAACAAACACACCGCAGAGGAATGCCATTCCAAGACCGACAACATTTGAAATCATATTTAACACATTTGTGTTCGGTGCAAAGGTGCTGACAAGTAATGAGATTGCCATACAGATTAACAGGAATACAAAACTGTTTAGGATACAAAGCAATCCATTCTTGGAAAACATTGCAGAACCAAACAGCACACATCCTAAGATAATAAACAATGCCCATATCATCAGACTGAAAAGAACGCATCCGAGGCTCAACTGGAATGTTCTTGAAGAGTGATGTAAAGAGGAACAATTAATGCGGTTGCCGAGGTCTTTTTTCTGGAAGATGACCAGAATCGGACATAAACCGAGAATTAAGATCGCTATCATCACGTATGGAATAAACTGAAAATAGTAGGACATCAGTGTATTCGAGCTATCGGTCTTTTCCTCAAAAGAGACAGAGGTTACATCTTCACATTTTTCCAAAGAATCCATAGTTGCGTTTGCGGCATCTTCGATGGAATAGCCGCCTGCAAGATAGACACGAAGCGTTTTAATATACTGATTTATTTGTTCGTCTACAAAGAATCCGCTTGCACTGTCTTTTCTCTTGCTGCTCTCCACCAGTGAGGAGGAGTCATCAGACAAAAGATTCTGCTCAAATCCCTCCGGAATGGTCAACACGTAGCTGACCTTCTGATAATACAGGTTATCCTGAATGCTTTCCCCATCATCTTGGATAGGGAGCAGTTCGTGTACGGAATCCAGATAATCGGTCAGAGCCTTGCTTGCATTGGAGTGGTCACGGTCAATGACGCTTATGTGCAAGGAATAGGCTTCGTATTGCCGGCTATTGGTATCGTTTGTCGCAAAGCTCATCAGAATGATAAGTACCGCAAATACAGCAAAGTAGATCATACATTTCGGAAGCTGTTTTTTTGCTATTTTAAAGAATGTTTTAAATGTTTGCATATTTTTTCCTCCTTGTCATAAGGAATCCGCCGATTGACAAGATGACTGATATAATAAGTAAGGTGATCAGGTTTTGCAGATAGCGGTCCAGTGTGTCATAAATCGCAAGGGAGTAAAACATATCCGTAATCAATGCACACGGATTGATCTTGTTGATGATCGGGCAGAAAGATTCTACCAGAACCCGCATACTGCCAACCATCAAGCCGCTTAAAAAACTGCCGATCATGGTTACAGACATCAGGATCGCAACCTTGATTCCTTCCGAGAGGTTTCCGATGGAGCCGAGGAAAAATCCCAGCGAGGAACCTGCAACACAGCCCATAAACATTGCGAGGATTGCGAACGGAAGCCGGGTGGTCAGATCAATCTTTAACACCAGTACGATAAAGGCAAAGGATGTCAAAAGGCAAAGGAACCGGATTAAGATATTTGCCGACATTTCTCCGAGCAAGAGCTTCATCTTATGTGTCGGAGCTACATTTTTACGAGCACCCAGAGCGGATAAGTTTCCCTGATTGTAAATACAGATATACAGTCCGGCTGTTCCGCTGTACATACTTACCATAGCAAGCAAATTGTAAAAGTACTGGTCATAGGTATCACGGTTATTTTTGCTGTAAGACACTTCCTTGTTGTAGTTGCCGGATTCCTGTACGACATTAAGTGCCTCAGGTAATTTTTCCGGATGAGTGGAAGCAATCTCGGCGATGGATTGATAATTCATCTGAAATTCTTCGAGAAAAGTTTGCAAAATGCTTTGGTTCAATGCGGCATTTGTCATGTCGGAGGAGACTGTTAGGGAAACCGTATCTCCCGCATAGATGATGCCGTCTACCTTTTGCTTTTTCAGTAAGGACATTGCCTGTTTTTTGTCACAATAGGTTACCTCCAAAAACTGATCATCTCCATCTTCTCCGAGTTCTTTTGCAACCGACATAAAGCTCTCGGACATAGAACCTTCCTCGTTGACTATGGCAACCGGAATGGCATGAAAGGTTTCATCCGAGGTAATGTTGCGGAATGCCAATTTAAACATGGAGGCGAGAATGATCGGGAAGAACAATGTCCAGAACAAATCTGCCCGGTTATGCAGAAGTTTCTTTAAAGTGTATTGAAATATCTGTAACATAAAACCCTCCTTAATCACGCAATTCTTTTCCGGTCAGTTCAAGGAAAACATCATTTAATGACGGAAGTTCGGAATATATCCTGCCAAAAGAAATATTTTTTTCCTGCAGGTAATCCATAATATGGATCAGATTGTGTTTTCCGCCGCTGCAAAGAACGGTTAATTTATGATTTTCATAAGATACGTCATAAACATTCTTCAGATTGCGGATAGCGGAAATATCATCTTCGGAAATCTCCAATATATCAATCGAGATAATCTCTTTTTTCTTAATCATCTGTTTTAACTCGTCTGTGGTACCGATTGCCAGATTTTTACCTTTATCCATGATTGCGATACGGGTACAGATCTGCTCAACCTCTTCCATGTAATGTGAAGTGTAGATAATGGTTGCACCCTGTCGGTTCAGCTCTAGGATACCCTCTAAGATTTTGTTACGGCTTTGAGGATCAACGGCAACGGTAGGTTCATCTAAGAAAATTAATTTTGGCTTATGGGCGATACCACAGGCAATGTTCAAACGTCTGAGTAAACCGCCGGATAATTTTTTTGGATAAAATTTCTTGTAATCGTTTAATTCGACAAAGTCGATGGCTTCCTGCACATATTGTTTTCTGGTGGCTCTGTCCTTTATGTAGAGTCCGCAGAAATAGTCGATATTTTCATAGACGGTCAGTTCTTTGAAAACAGCTACGTTCTGCATGACAACGCCAATCTGACGCTTTAAGTCATAGCTGTCCGGCTTCATCTCTTTTCCGAATACCTCAATGGTTCCCTTATCAAAGGTAAGCAGTGAAAGAATACAGTTGATCGTTGTTGTTTTGCCGGAGCCGTTCGGACCTAACAGTCCCAATATTTCGCCTTCTGCAATTTCCAGATTAAAATGGTCAACAGCTACGAGGTCTTTGTAGCGTTTGACCAGATTTTCTACTTTTACAACCGGTGTGTTCATTTTTCATTCCTCCTATATATTCAATATTTCCTATTTGATTCTGATTGTAGTATAATAAAACAGATAAAAAGAGGGTAGTGTATTCTGTCAGAAATGAATATGACATTTGTCATAAATGCGAGGATGAGAAATGATACAGATAGTTGACAAGGTGATAATATGGCTGTTGGGTTTACTGCTGGCAGTTCGCTCAGAGAAGTTGTCTGCGGTAGTGCCGATTGTGTTGATCGCTTTGGTTGTTTCGGCGGGAAGCATTTATTTAGGAAATAAAAAGATTACGATCGGTCTTTGGATCGTCTATTTGGGTTTTTGTCTATATCAGCCGGCAGGAACGTGCTTTTTGCCGTTGCTGATTTATGACAGTGTGAGAAGAAAACAGTATTATGGGTTTGCGGCACTTATTTTTTTGTATCCGGTGAAAGAGCTTTACGATGCCGGGCAAATTTGTTTTTTGATCCTGTTGACGTTGTTAGCGGCGGTGATGGCTTATAAGACAAAAAGATTGGAAACTTTAAAAACAGATATGATCCATCTGCGGGATACCAGTGCGGAGCTGAATTACGTGATGAATCAGAGAAACCGTGAATTGCTGCAAAAGCAGGACGATGAGATTCATATGGCAACCTTAAAAGAGAGGAATCGTATTGCCAGAGAAATCCACGACAATGTCGGACATATGCTGTCGCGTTCGATTTTGCAGATGGGAGCATTGATGGCGATCCACAAAGAAGAACCGTTGCACGAGCAGCTTTCGAGCGTCAATGACACGTTGAATCTGGCGATGAATAATATCCGGGAAAGCGTACATGATCTGCATGATGAGTCGGTGGATTTAAAGCAGGCGGTGCTTGAGGCAACAAAAGAGGTAAGGGAAAATTACCGGTTTCATATGGAGTATGACATCTCGGAGCAGGTGCCGAGGGATATCAAATATTGCTTTATTGTAATTGTAAAGGAGGCGGTTTCTAATATTGTCAAACACAGTAACGCAGACAGCATAGAAATTATTTTCCGTGAACACCCTGCGTTGTATCAGCTAAGCATTGCGGACAACGGAACAAATATTAAAGAGCATACGGACACGGGAATGGGACTTATGAATATGAGAGAGCGTGTGGAGGCACTTGGCGGAACCATACATATGCAGACGGAGAATGGATTTCGTATTTTTATATCCATTCAAAAAACGGAGGAGAAAAGATGAGAGTAGTTCTTGTGGATGATGATAATCTGGTGGCAATTTCGTTGAAAACGATTCTGGAGGCAAGCGGTGAGATTGAAGTAGCTGCAACCGGAAACGACGGAAAAGAGGCAATTTGCCTGTATCGGGAGCAAAAACCCGACGTGCTTTTGATGGACATTCAGATGAAAGAGATGAGCGGCTTGGAAGCGGCAGAGCAGATTCTAAAGGAGGATTCACAGGCGAAAATATTGTTTTTGACGACCTTCTCCGATGATGAATATATCGTGAAAGCATTGAATATCGGTTCAAAAGGATATATACTAAAGCAGGATTTTGAGGGAATCGTACCCGCACTTCTGGCAGTGGAACGGGGACAGAGTGTTTTTGGCAGTGAGATTGTAAACAAAATTCCGGTTCTGGCACAGAGCAGAGAGAGCTTTGATTACAGTCAATATGATGTCAGTGAGAAAGAACAGGAAATCATCAGACAGGTGGCAATGGGAAAGAGTAATAAGGAGATTGCCGAAACCCTGTTTTTGAGCGAGGGAACTGTGCGGAATTATATCAGCTCCGTGTTGGACAAACTTTCCCTTAGAGACAGAACCCAGCTTGCGGTATTCTATTATCAGAAAGCAAATGAAAAGTAAGAGGATACAGACATGATATTTGAAACACACGCACATTACGACGACAGAAAATTTGATGAGGACAGAGACAGTCTGCTTCTCTCAATGAGGGAGCATGGCATTGATAAGATTGTCAATATCGGCTGTGACAGAGCTACCTGCGAGGCGACGCTGAAACTGGTCGATCAATATGATTTTGTCTATGGGGCACTCGGAGTTCATCCGAGTGATATTGATACGATGGATGAGGAGCTGTATGCGTGGATACGTCAACAGCTTCACCATCCGAAGATTGTAGCGGTCGGAGAGATTGGCTTGGACTATTACTGGGATAAAGAGGAAGAGGTGCAAAAGACACAGCGGGAATGGCTTTCACGTCAACTCGAGCTTGCAAAGGAAGCCGGTCTGCCGTTTGTAATCCATTCAAGAGATGCGGCTGCGGATACCTTTGATCTGATCAAAGCACATCACACAGAAGCGAGCAGAGGAATCATACATTGTTTTTCCTACTCAAAGGAAATGGCAAAGGAATATGTCAAAATGGGATATTATATCGGAGTCGGCGGTGTGGTGACTTTTAAGAATGCAAGAAAGCTAAAGGAAGTTGTCGAAGCAATTCCGACAGAACACATTGTGCTGGAGACAGACTGCCCGTACATGGCACCCGAGCCTTATCGCGGCAAACGTAATTCTTCTTTATATCTTCCTTATGTGGCAGAGAAGATTGCACAGATCAAGGGAATCACGACGGAAGAGGTAGAGAAG
>CAKRJK010000039.1 GCA_934351705.1 uncultured Lachnospiraceae bacterium | reverse complement strand
ATCTTCAAACGGCTGCTCGTTTTCTTTATACCGCAGCAAAAAGGTTTGCAGCATCTCCATCTGTTTTTCTTTTTCTGCGGCAGCATGGATTCCCTCGTTGACTTTGGATAACAGCAGTCCGATGACGCTCAAACGCTCGTCGAACGCCGCATGTGCGATTTTTTTGATCAGATTTTCGTCCAGATTGCCCCTGAAAATCTCCTCAATCTGATAGTCGGTCTGATATTTGTAATAAAGCTCCAGATAGTTTGCAAAATCCTTTGCGATCTTTGGGTGCTGGATGTATTGGACGATCACCTCACGGTCTACGGTACTTTTCGTCTTTTCATAGACGGTAATGATCGTGGACAAATCCTCCCATCCTCGCGGCGTTGCAAACTCTCTGCCGTCTACCGTGGTCTCCATGCGGTAAAAATATTGTTTCTTGGTATTCAGATAAGAAATGACTGCCGGATGAAGCCTGTTGGCATAAGCATATTCCTTCCAGACTTCAAAATCCGCCTCCACCTCAATCTTCTTGACACGATCCATCGTCACCACGTCAAACTCACGGACGGATTTGTTGTATTCCGGCGGATTTCCTGCCGCAACGATAAGCCATCCCTCCGGTATCTTATGATTTCCAAAGGTTTTACACTGTAAAAACTGTAACATTGCCGGCGCCAATGTCTCCGACACGCAGTTGATCTCATCTATAAAAAGGATTCCTTCCTGTAAGCCTGTCTTTTCGATTTTTTCATACACAGACATCACGATCTCACTCATGGTATATTCCGTGACCGAATACTCTTCTTCTCCGAAATTGCGTTTTGTGATAAACGGAAGTCCGATTGCACTCTGTCTGGTATGGTGCGTGATCGTGTATGATACCAGACCGATTCCGCACTCCTTTGCTATCTGCTCCATAATCTGCGTCTTGCCGATTCCCGGTGAACCGAGCAGCAGGATCGGGCGTTGTCTTAACGGCGGTATCTCGTAGCTGCCCCATTCATCCTTCAAAAAATATGCCTGCAAGGTATCCTTTATTTCCTGTTTTGCTCTCTTGATATTCATAGCTTTTCTATCCTTCTACTTCTCTTCCCAACTGTGTCTCATCCAAAATCAATTTTATCGCCCACGGCGGAACATCTACGTCTGTATAATCTTCTTTTAAGAAGATAAAAGCGGTCTCATAAAGCGGCTTTTTTAACGGAAATATTCCGTATCCGTCGGTAAAATATAATAACCCTTTTAATTTGGAAAACTTTTTCTGCTGTAATAGCTGATTGACATAGGTAAATACCGGTCTGAAATCCGTTCCTCCGAATCCTCTCACCTGAAAATGCCGCATATAGTCTTCCAATTCTTTTGCGTTTGTAATCACATCATCCGACTGTATCTTCTCATCGCATTGGATGATATGAATCCGAAATCTGCGGTAAAATGATTCCGACTGGCTTAACACGGTGTACGTTTCTTCTAAAAATTTCTGCACCAGCTCTTTTTTGCAGGACATCGAAGTATCTATCGCGATCACAAAATCCTCTATGCGGTGTACCTCTTTTGTCTCCTGCGGTTCGATCAGCGGCATATTGCCGTAAAGCTCCATTCCATAATTATAAAAAACATAGTCGAAACTGTCCATATCTACCTGCATTTCTTCTTTTAACACACAGAATTTCTTAAGAAACGCGCGGTAATCATAACGCTCCCTGTTTTCTACCGCCAACTGCTCAAGCAATCCTTTGGAACCCTCGGACGCCTCTTTGGAAAAGGTCTGCATATCCGTCTCTGTCTTGTCCCGGATGTCTTTCCACTGATCCTGATTCGGCATTCCCTGCGGCGGTCTGTTCGGGGATGATTTTCTCTGCCATCTGCTGTGATCATCCACGTGAAATTCTTTGATAAGACGTGCGATAATGCGGACATCCAAATCCGCCTTTGACAACAGACGGTAAATTCCCTGCGCAGTCAATACCGGAATCTTTTCTCCCAATCCGCGATATACGGCTGTCCGATATGGCTTTGACGGCATTCTGACGCAGCGGACTGTAAGGGAATCTATGACGGACTCTATCGCAATGTCACATGACAGATCCCAGAGTCTTTTCTGTTCCTGTCGATGCTGTTCTTTGAGTGCCTGTTCCGTAAATTCGTCTATTCCGTCCGGCAAATCCGTTTCACTGCACCATGCGTCTTCCCACAGATGTCCGAACAGACAGTGAAACACACTGTGCAGATACATCCGGTTGACATAAACATTCCCCAGCTTGTAGAGGTCTGTCAGATACGGAATCTGATAATAAAAAACGGTTCCGTCCGTACCGCACCCCGATATTTCCATTGTCGGCTGCAAACGCAGCGTGCTCAATGCCACGTCCAAAAAACGCATATTCAAATATAATTCCGTCTTGGTATCCTGCAAAATTTCTTCACAGACGGATACCTGTTCTAATAACCTGTCCTCAAACATTATAATGTAAATCCTTTTGCTTTTGGTTTGAATCTCTTATGTGAAATATTGATCAATAAACTTGTCATCTCTGCATTTTTGTCTGCACCGTCAAGCAGCGCATCCATCTCTTTACTGTCTGCAACAAACGCTTCTGCCAGCCACGAAAGGACTTCCCGCTCGCCTCTGTCCGCAAAAATTTTTCCTGCCTCTTTTAAATGCACCCTCAAAAAATCCGTATAGTCTTTCTCTGCTTCGGCTTGTGTCACGTTGCCCGCCATCAGACGATATGCCGCTGTGGCGATTGCCTCCCACTGTTCCATATTATACTTGCCAAATGTGAAAATTCTGTCATATTCCTTCCAGTCGATCTGTGTGCCTTTAAACGCATTGCGGTATTGAATCCCGACACCGTGTGTATGCGTCTCGATAATCCTTGCCGGCGTATTTTCCACCGCCTCCTCGAAAAAAGCCGGATATAAAATACGATTATGACTTTTTCCTCTGTAATCCACGATCACCGTCCGGTTCAAGTCTACCAGCACTTCCCGCAGACAGGATTTTTCGGCGTCCGCCTCACTGACGATTAATTCTTTTAATGATTTACAGCCGGTAAATACACCGGCACCGATATAGGAAATATTGGTAGAAAAACCAAGTTTTTTCAAATTCCAGCAGTTGTAAAAGACGTATCTACCGACTCTTTTTATCGTGGGCGGCAGGAATATTTCTCCTGCCAGTTCTCCGCAAATGCATGGAAAATCTCCGGTATTTTCCGGCTCCGACTCCATCGTTTGTGCAAATGCATAGGACGCTATTTCAACAACCGGAAGCCCCTCGATCTCAGCCGGGATTTCAATGCGGCTTTCGGCTGCATAACATCTTTGTATACAGATTCCTTGTTCATTTTTGGTATAAGCAAAATACGCTTTGTCTGACATTGGCGTTCCCCTCTTGTTTTCCCTGTCCTGATCTGTGACCGGGTTTCCCATTGCATTTTCCTATTTATGTTGAATTACTTTTCTTATTTTATATATCAAAAAAGCCTAGCTAACGCTAGGCTTTTCAGTGCCGGTGATCGGACTTGAACCGATACGATGTTGCCACCGCCAGATTTTGAGTCTGGTGCGTCTGCCAATTCCGCCACACCGGCATATCTCCGTTGAAAACTCGGACAATGAGTATAATACCATATTTATTTTTCAAATGCAAGAGGGAAGTTGCAGATTATAGAAAAAGTTTATCGGTTCCCGGACAAAATATAACCGCAGCACCGGATTCTCCGGTACTGCGGTCTATTAGTCCTGTTTTATGTTAGAAAAACAATTCTGTTCTTATAACTGTGGTCCTGCAGAAACAAGTGCTTTACCTGCATCGTTACCCTCGTATTTTGCGAAGTTCTTAACGAATCTTCCTGCAAGGTCTTTTGCTTTTGTCTCCCACTCGGAAACATCTGCATAAGTGTCGCGAGGATCTAAGATGTTCTTGTCTACACCCGGAAGCTCTGTAGGAACTTCAAAGTTGAAGTGAGGAATTGTCTTTGTAGGAGCTTTGTTGATGTCTCCGCTTAAGATTGCGTCGATGATTCCTCTGGTATCTTTGATGGAGATACGTTTTCCTGTTCCGTTCCATCCTGTATTTACTAAGTAAGCTTTTGCTCCGCTTACCTGCATTTTCTTAACAAGTTCCTCTGCATATTTTGTCGGATGAAGCTCTAAGAATGCCTGTCCGAAGCATGCTGAGAAAGTAGGTGTCGGCTCTGTGATTCCACGCTCTGTACCTGCTAATTTTGCAGTAAATCCTGATAAGAAGTAGTACTGTGTCTGCTCCGGTGTCAGGATTGATACCGGTGGAAGTACTCCGAATGCGTCTGCAGATAAGAAGATTACGTTCTTAGCTGCCGGTGCTGAGGATACCGGACGAACGATATTCTCAATGTGGTTGATCGGGTAAGATACACGGGTGTTCTCTGTTACGCTCTTATCAGCGAAATCAATTTTACCGTCTGCATCTAATGTTACGTTCTCTAACAGAGCGTCACGTCTGATCGCATTGTAGATATCTGGCTCTGACTCTTTGTCCAGGTCGATTACTTTTGCGTAGCATCCACCCTCAAAGTTGAATACACCGTTGTCATCCCAACCATGCTCATCATCACCGATCAAGAGACGTTTTGGATCTGTGGAAAGTGTTGTCTTACCTGTTCCTGATAAACCGAAGAAGATTGCTGTATCTTTTCCGTCCATATCTGTGTTTGCGGAACAGTGCATAGATGCGATACCTTTTAATGGTAAGTAGTAGTTCATCATGGAGAACATACCTTTTTTCATCTCTCCGCCGTACCATGTGTTGATGATAACCTGCTCACGGCTTGTGATGTTGAATGCAACTGCTGTCTCAGAGTTCAAACCTAACTCTTTGTAGTTCTCAACTTTTGCTTTGGATGCGTTGTATACAACGAAATCCGGCTCAAAGTCTTTTAACTCTTCCTCAGAAGGTTTGATGAACATGTTTGTTACGAAGTGTGCCTGCCATGCTACTTCAACGATGAAACGGATTGCCATACGTGTGTCTTTGTTTGCTCCGCAGAATGCATCTACAACATAAAGTTTTTTATTGGAAAGTTCTTTTTTTGCTAACTCTTTTAAAGAAGTCCATGCTTCCTGTGAAAGTGGGTGGTTATCGTTTTTGTATTCGTCAGATGTCCACCATACAGTATCTTTGGAATTCTCATCCATTACGATATATTTGTCTTTTGGTGAACGTCCTGTGTATACACCAGTCATTACGTTGACTGCTCCTAACTCACTCACCTGTCCTTTGTCATATCCCTCAAGTTCCGGTTTTGTTTCCTCTGCAAACAATACGTCATAAGAAGGATTATGCACGATTTCTGTGGTTCCGGTAATGCCATACTTACTTAAATCAATTGCTGCCATAATTATTTATCTCCTTTTCTTAATATATTTCTTAGAAAGTTGCTCTCTAAATGCATGAAAACTTTCTGGCTTCACTCATAATATTATACATCATTCGATTGCAAAATCAATAAAAATCGTGCTTTTTTATGAGAAAGTTTTTCACTTATTTTTTATCTGTCTTTGAAATTTCCTGTGGATTTTTCATGTTCTTTAAAATATCAAAGCAATCAAAGGTTGCAAAATAGTCTTTTGGCGTCTCCGCACGGCGGATCAATTCAAAATCTCCGTTCTCTTTTAAAAGGATTTCGGCGGATTTTAATTTACCGTTATAATTGTATCCCATCGCGAATCCGTGTGCTCCGGTATCGTGGAGTAACAGCAGGTCTCCCATATCTATCTTCGGCAGTTTTCTGTCGATCGCAAATTTGTCGTTGTTTTCGCAGAGCGAGCCTGTTACATCATAAACATGGTCACACGGTGCATCCTCTTTTCCCATGACCGTGATATGGTGATATGCACCGTACATTGCCGGACGCATCAGATTGACCGCGCAGGCATCTACACCGATGTACTCTTTGTGTGTGTGCTTTTCGTGGATTGCCGTTGTGACAAGGCAGCCGTATGGTCCCATCATGAATCGTCCCATCTCTGTATAGATTGCAACATCTCCCATTCCGGCAGGCACTAACACTTCCTCATATACCTTGCGTACGCCCTCGCCAATCACACGGATGTCATTTCCCTCTTCATCCGGTTTGTACGGGATGCCGACTCCGCCGGAAAGATTGATAAAGCTCATCTTTACTCCTGTTTTTTCTTTGATCTCCACCACGGTTTCAAACAGCGTTTTTGCAAGTGTCGGATAGTAGTCATTGGTTACGGTGTTGCTCGCTAAAAACGCATGGATTCCAAAACGCTTTGCTCCCTTTTCTTTCAGAATGCGGTATCCCTCAAAAAGCTGTTCTGTGGTGAATCCGTATTTTGCATCCCCCGGGTTGTCCATAATGCTGTTGCTGATTTTGAACACTCCACCCGGATTGTAACGGCAGCTTATGGTTTCCGGTATATGACCGATGGTTTTTTCAAGATAATCAATATGGGTAAAATCGTCGAGATTTATTGTCGCTCCGATCTTGTCTGCAAACACAAATTCTTCCGCCGGTGTATCGTTGGAGGAAAACATGATGCCCTCTCCCGAAAAGCCCAGTGCATCCGCTAACATAAGCTCTGTCATGGACGAGCAGTCACAGCCGCAGCCGTATTCTTTCAAAATGTTGATTAAAAAAGGATTCGGCGTTGCCTTTACCGCAAAGTATTCACGAAATCCTTTGTTCCATGCAAATGCCTCCTGCACGGCTTTTGCGTTCTCGCGGATTCCCTTCTCATCATAGAGATGGAACGGCGTCGGGTATTTTTTTATGATTTCTTCTAACTTCTCTTTTGTTACAAATGGTTTTTTACTCATTGCTTTTTCCTCCTGTCAATGCAATCAACTGAATCTCGTTTTTCAGATAGTCTTTAAAGATACGGACCAGATTTTTCTGTCCCGAATAGAGGCACGTGCTGTCTGCTCCGTTTCCGAGTTCTCCCGTCAGCACATAGCCGGAATCGGTGATTACCCCAATCTGATGTTCCGCTATCTCACACTGATATACGGTTGCCCAATCAATGTTTCTGGTATTGTTTGTCAAAAGTACAATCTTGATTTTATTTTTAGACAGTTCTGTGAGCTCCGGCAGGAACTGTTCTAACTGCGAATCGCTCATCGAAAGATACACTCTCTTTTGGGCTGCAAGCAGCATATTTTTGATCTTGTGTAAGATCTGCTCGTCACCGCGTATGGTCAGGTATCCCTCGTCTGTCTGCCGCTCTTTTGGCAGGTGTGTTGCCAAATAATCTTTTTTCTTTGTTAAGGAACGCAGCTTGTTGGTACAAAACTCTTCGATCTCAACCGTATGCCGCACCCTTTTCGACCAGCCCTGCCAATGCGTTGTAGGCATTGGAGCGTGAGATTCCCGTCTGTTTTGCAACCTCGTATCCTGTCTGCATTCCGTTTTTTGAAAGGTTTTGATAAATGACTGCTTCCTGTCTGGTCAGCCCAAACTCTGATAAATATTCAATCACTTTGCTTTCTTCCATGTTTTAACCTCTTGTCTTTTATGTAGTGGTTCTTTACAGGAACACTATAATGTCTTTTTCAAAAAATGTCAAGAAAAACAAGATTTTTTTTATAGGATGTGTTAGAATAAGGAATACAATCCGATAAAATTAGTAACGAATTACGTTTTTGATAAAAAAGGAGGTACCAATGAACGTTTCAGAGATTTTATCTGCTTCTTCGATTCAGAATCAGAACACTGCAAACCGAACAGCAAATACGAGCTCCGAAGACTTTTCTTCCTATTTAGATAATTCTTCCAAGACTTTGGATGATATTTTCCAGCAGGCATCCGATACTTACGGGGTTCCTGTGAATTTGTTGAAAGCGATTGCAAAACAAGAATCTAATTTTGATGCGAACGCAACTTCCCGCTGCGGTGCTCAGGGAATCATGCAGCTTATGCCAAAAACCGCTGCCTCTTTAGGGGTGACGGACGCTTATGATCCTGAACAGAACATTATGGGCGGTGCAAAGTATATCAGCCAGATGCTTGACCGCTACAATGGGGATGTGACACTGGCTCTTGCCGCTTACAATGCGGGCAGCGGCAATGTCAAAAAGTACGGCGGTGTTCCGCCTTTTAAGGAGACACAGAACTATGTTGCCAAGGTTACGGCATACATGAATGATTATATTTCTATTGATGATGACAAGAACCGGATTGCTTCCTCGGATTTTCTGGAGGGGTTGAATTCTGCTTCTGATCCTGTTGAGGATGAGAGGATTCAGGATATTTTAGACCAGATTTTTTCTTATGAGGATTATATGCGGTTTTTGGAGATGTTTTTGGAACAGATGACGGCGAATAAGGATGCGACTACGGGATTTACTTCTTCCGGCCGGGATGAGGATTCGGAGGATAGTTTGTATTCTTTGCAGAATATTCGTTATAATCCGGCTGTGGTAAATTTGTTGAATCAGGTTTAAGGGGGCGTCGCTTTCGACTCCGGAATTGCTTGCAGGCACAATCACCTCCCCTGCTTCAAGACAAACTGAAAACTTTTTAGCGGCAGTAAATAGACGTTCGGGCAAACGTATCAAACCGCCATATCAGAAACTCGACACTTCGTGTCTCAAACAGTCTGATATGGCGGTTACGTTTTGCCCGAACGTCTATATAACTGCCGCACAAAAGTTTTCAAAAATGCCTTGAAGCAGGGGAGGTGATTGTGCCTGCAAGCAATTCCGAAGTCGAAAGCGACTTGGTAGGTTCTTCTTCTATTTTGCGAGGTAGGTGTAGCCCATTAGGCTTTCGTCGACTTCTCTTGCGACTTCACGTCCTTCGCGGATTGCCCATACGACCAGCGACTGGCCTCTGTGCATGTCGCCTGCCACGTAGACACGTTCTACGCTGGTGGCGTGGTGTTCGGGTTCGGTTGCCACGTTGGTACGCTCGGTCATCTGAACACCGAATGCGTCGGCAATGTATTTCTCCGTTCCGAGAAATCCTGCTGCAATCAGGACTAACTCTGCTTCGAGGACTTTTTCGCTGCCTTCGACTTCTGCCATTGTCATGCGGCCTGTCTTTTCGTCTTTTTTGCTCTCAAGTTTTACTGTCTTGACACCGCAGAGTGCTCCTTTTTTGTCTTTTAAAAATTCTTTGACGGTGGTCTGGTAGATACGTGGATCGTGTCCGAAAACTGCGATTGCCTCTTCCTGACCGTAATCCGTCTTAGATACTTTCGGCCACTCCGGCCACGGGTTATCTGCTGTTCTCTCATCCGGTGCTTTCGGCATCATCTCAAGCTGGGTAACACTCTTTGCACCGTGGCGGATACAGGTTCCGACACAGTCGTTTCCGGTGTCACCTCCGCCGATAATAACGACATTCTTGCC
>CAKRJK010000038.1 GCA_934351705.1 uncultured Lachnospiraceae bacterium | reverse complement strand
TGCGTGGACTGCTGCGCGGGAGCGTCCTGCGGCGGCTGCACGTCCATGCGGAGATAGCTGCCGTCCGGCTGCGGAATGTAGCGGTTATACACGAAATCACCTCGCATCGCGCGTCCCCGATCCTCCCCTGCGCAGCGCGCTGCCCGCGATGCCGCTCAGGCGCGCGATCTGGAGCGCGCGTTCGATCTTTTCCCGCCGCGACGGGCGTAAAAACGGCTCAAGCGCGCGCAGCAGCGCCTCCTGCCGCTGCGCAAGTCCGCCCATCGGCGGCGACTGTACGGGCGGCGGTGCGGGCGGTGTATCCGGCGGCGCTTTTTCTTCGGGTGGCGAACCCGCGGGCGCGTCCGGCGGCGGCAGCGTCACGCCGAGGCTTTTCGCCAGCTCCAGCACCTGCGCCATCTGCGCCGGGTCGTTCAGGACCTCCTGAATTTTCTGCGAAAGCTGCTCTTCCATCGCGCCGCCTACTTTCGGTTGATGGCGTCCACCAGCCGTGCCGCCTCCGGCGTCTGCATGACCGGCTCTAAAATTTTCTGCGCGGCGGCGTAGTCCCCGCTCTTCACGGCGTTTGCCGCCTGACGCAGCGCCGCGCCGCCGTCCCGGTTGAGTAGTCCCAAAAGCTGCTGCCCCTCTTTTGTGCCGAGCACCCTGCGGATCTGCTCCGGGTCCATAATGACGATCACATCATCTTCTGCGTAGTTAATATAAGACAGTCCGATTCCTTTTGAATCCAGATCAAGACCTATCTCTTCGATACAATCATTAAAATAATCCGCTACATTGATCTTACTGAAATTATACGGAATACGGTTGGTATCGATCTTGGAATAAATCGTTAATTCATTGATCAAAAGATCCATCTCATTCGTCTTATTATAGATGGTGCGGACATACTTATCCATCTTCTCGGGAGTATCGGCAACACCGTCCATGATTCCCTCGACATATCCCTTAATCGCGGTAATCGGTGTCTTTAGATCATGCGATATATTACTGATCAATTCCCTGTTCTCTTTCTCGTTGCGAATCTGCTCCTCCGAAGAAGTCTTGAGCTGCACTCTCATCTGTTCAAACGTCTGACACAGCTCTCCGATCTCATCCTGGCTGTTCGTTTCAATCTCAAAATCAAGATTGCCGTCTTTGATATTTTCAGCCGCCTTCTCAAGTTTCTGGATCGGCCCGATAATTGCCCGGTAAATCCATACCATCATAGTGACTGCCGTAAAAACGAGAATCAGCACAATGGTAAATCCCATATCTATTAAAATGTCCTTCGCCTGTAAAATTGCACTTGCCTGTGTCCGGTAAATTCCGATCAATGCCATCCCCATCAAAAGCATAGGCAAAAATATAATACTGCAAAATGCAATGATCAGTCTTGTCCTCAGCTTCATATTTCAGCCTCTCATTCTTCGCCAATCATACAAACACGTTATCATACCTAACGATATTATAACATGATTCTTCTCAATTCCTATGAATATTTACCAAAACAATTCTAAATTTTTTATAAAAAAACTGCCGCAAAAAACATTTTTGCGACAGTTTCTATCTCTCTTACAAATACTTCTGCAATACTTCTTTTTTGTCTAACTGCTCCCACGGAAGATTCAGATCGTTTCTTCCGAAATGTCCGTAAGCCGCTGTCTGTTTGTAAATCGGTCTTCTCAAATCAAGCATTTTGATAATTCCCGCCGGACGAAGATCAAAGTTCTCACGGATGATGGCAACCAGTTTTTCGTCGGATACCTTTCCTGTTCCGAAAGTATCTACCATAATTGAGGTCGGCTGTGCCACACCGATTGCATAAGACAACTGGATTTCACATCTTTCTGCCAATCCAGCTGCTACGATATTTTTTGCGACATAACGTGCTGCATAAGCTGCTGAGCGGTCTACCTTTGTACAATCTTTACCGGAAAAAGCTCCGCCGCCGTGACGTGCATATCCGCCATAAGTGTCTACGATGATCTTACGACCTGTCAAACCTGCATCACCGTGAGGACCTCCGATTACAAATCTTCCTGTCGGATTGATAAATATCTTGGTATCTTCATCTATCATTTCTTTTGGAAGTACTTCATCAAACACGTATTTTTTGATGTCGCTATGTATCTGCTCCTGTGTCACATCAGGATCATGCTGGGTTGACAATACGACCGCCTCCAGACGTACCGGTTTTCCGGCTTCGTTGTATTCTACGGAAACCTGTGTCTTTCCGTCCGGTCTTAAATATTTTAAAGTTCCGTCCTTACGCACCTTTGTAAGCTGCAATGCAAGTTTATGTGCGAGGGAAATCGGGTACGGCATATATTCCTCTGTTTCATTTGTCGCATAACCGAACATCATACCCTGATCGCCCGCTCCGATTGCCTCCAACTCCTCATCGGACATTTTGTTTTCTTTTGCTTCAAGTGCTTTGTCAACACCCATTGCAATATCGGAAGACTGCTGATCCAAAGCCACCATCACAGCACAGGTATTGCCGTCAAATCCGGTTGCCGCATCATTATAACCAATCTCATTTACGGTATCTCTTACGATTTTTTGAATATCTATATTTGCCTTGCTTGTCACCTCACCAGTCACTAATACGAATCCTGTGCAGGTCGCTGTCTCACAAGCAACACGGCTCATCGGGTCCTGCTCCATCAACGCATCCAGGATGGCGTCTGATACCGCATCGCACACCTTGTCAGGATGTCCTTCTGTTACTGATTCTGATGTAAATAATCTTTTTTCCATTGTATTTCCTCCTAAAAATAAAAATGTCCGTTATGCATTACATAAGCGGACGTGAATAATCTATCATATCCTCTTATTGTTCGATTACTCGCTCAGGTGGGCACCTTCCAAATGGGGTTGCCGTGGCTTCTTTGATCCTATGTATCTCCACCACTCTGAATAAGAGAGACAACTGTCTATTTTGTTTACAAACGATACTCTACGCCCCTTTTTCGAAAATGTCAAGTGTTTTTGTCGCATTTATATTGACATTTTTTTCAAAACAACCTACAATTTTATGTGATAGCTTTTTTGGGGTTTTACAAAGAGAAAGGGAGTTCTATGGGAAAAGTAAATGTAAAGGATTTAGTACCGGGTATGATCACGACAGAACCGGTCAAAACACAAAGGGGGCAGTTGATTGTCAATGAGGGCGTTCCTCTCACCACAAGACTGATCACCCGTATGGAATTTTATGGAATTTCGGAGGCTTCTGTCATAGTACTTCGGACAACAGACGGCTTAGAAACACCACCTTCGGTTGAAGAAACGGAAATCAACACACCGGAGTTGACTTATTCGCAAAAAGTTCGGAAAAGTACCTCTTTCCAGAAATTTCAGATTGATTATACAAAAAAGGTTCAGGCTTTCTTTAATTGCCTGAAGGATTTTAAAGAAACACGTTCACTTCGCTATACGAAAGAACTGGTCGACATTCCGACATCTTTAATAGAAGAAACTCAGACCTCCATTCAATTTTTCGATATGCTGCATAATCTTCGTCAGAATGATGACAGTATTTACGCACATTCACTCAATGTTGCCATGATTTCAAGAATGATTGGTACATGGCTGAAAATGTCTCCCGAAGATCTGGACACACTGACTCTTGCCGGTGCTCTCCACGATGTCGGAAAATTCACAATACCGGATGAGGTTCTGAACAAAGAAGGAAAACTTACCGACGAGGAATTTGCTCTGATTAAGAGCCATCCTTCCGAGGGATATGATTTATTAAAAACACAGGATGTTGATTTTCATGTAAAACAAAGTGCCTTAATGCACCATGAACGCTGTGACGGAAGCGGATATCCACTCGGTCTGACAAGAGACGAGCTTGATAACTACGCTATGATCATTGCGATCGCGGATGTCTATGACGCAATGACAGCCGCACGAAAATATCGTGCTCCGTTGTGTCCGTTTGAGGTAATTGCCGAATTTGAAAAAGACGGCCTCGCAAAATATCATCCAAAATATATTTTGACTTTCTTAAATCACATTGCAAACACTTACCAGAACAATCAGGTGCTTTTAAGTGACGGACGCAAAGCCAAAATCATTCTTTTAAACCAAAACCATTTGTCCAAGCCTATGATTCAGGTTGAGGACGGTTCCTGCATTGATTTATCAACAGACTTGTCTTTGACGATCAAAGCAGTATTATAAACAAAACAATAACCGCAGTATCCGATTCGACTTAATAGTCAATCCTCCGATACTGCGGTTTTATGATGTTCGTAACTTATGATACCTTTAAGGTGAATTTTTGAATTTCTTTCTCTGTGGATACCTTCTCGATAACCGCTCCGATCTGTGCCAGTTTTTCCGGGAATCGCTCATATCCTCTTTCAATAAAATGAATATCGTCTATCACGGTGACTCCTTCTGCCGCGAGTCCTGCGATAACCAACGCCGCTCCTGCCCGCAGATCCGGGGCACTCACTCTCGCTCCGGTGTACTTTTCCACACCGCTGATGATCGCAACATTGCTCTCAACTTTAATGGTCGCTCCCATACGTGTCAATTCATCCACATATTTAAACCGATTCTCAAAGATACTCTCCGTCACCGTACTGGTACCCTCTGCAATTCCAAGAACGACTGCCATCTGAGGCTGCATATCGGTCGGGAATCCCGGATATGGCAACGTGGTTACCTGTGTATGTGTGAGCGGATTGTGAGCCGTCACTCTTACTGCGTCATCAAATTCTTCTATACGGCATCCTGCCTCTAATAATTTTGCGGAAGTTGCCTCTAAATGCTTCGGTATTACATTTTTTACCAAAACATCTCCGTGTGTTGCCGCTGCCGCAAACATAAATGTTCCCGCTTCGATCTGATCCGGAATAATGGAATAGGAAGTCTTGTGAAGTTTTTCTACTCCCACAACGCGAATGACATCGGTTCCGGCACCTCTGATATTCGCTCCCATACTGTTCAAAAAGTTCGCAACATCTACTACATGCGGTTCTTTTGCTGCATTCTCAATCGTTGTCTTGCCCTCTGCCATAACGGCTGCCATCAGTACATTAATGGTTGCTCCGACAGACACTTTATCCAGATAAATATGTGTTCCCACTAATTGCTCTGCCTTTGCCGCAACCGCACCGTTTCTAAGCTCTACATTTGCGCCGAGTGCCTTAAAGCCTTTGATATGCAGATCCATCGGTCTGCTTCCGATATTACATCCTCCCGGAAGTGCCACCTCTGCCTCTTTATATTTGCCGAGCAATGCTCCCAGCAGATAATAAGAAGCACGTATCTTCTTCATGGATTCATAATCTACACACAGACAATTAATGTAAGAACCGTTAATTTCTACTGTATGTTCATCTATTCTATTCACTTTCGCTCCGATCCCTTTGATCGCATCCAGCAATACATTGGTATCACGAACATCCGGCATATTATCTATCGTCACTGTCTCATCTGTCATGATTGCCGCTGCAAGAATTGCAAGAGCCGCATTTTTGGCTCCACCGATTTCCACTTCACCGACAAGCGGGGTTCCGCCTTTTATAACATATTGTTCCATTGCACACCTCTATATATTAATACAAATCATCTTTGTAATCTGTTGTCTTTCTTTCGCAAGACTTCTTTTCAAAGTCCTTATCCGTATTATTATAACACAATTTTCTCATTTGTAAATTTACATATCATTACTTTTTTATTACATTTTTATGGCAATCCATACTTATACTGTACTATATGACTATTTTTTCCAAACGTGCCTGGTTTTTATGCAACACAAAACCGCAGTGACCGACCGTTATCCGGTCCGGCTACTGCGGTTTTATCAAACCAATTCTTATTGAAGTGTTGTTTCTTCACTTGAAGTGTTTGTATCTTCTTGTGTTTCCGGTTGTTTCACGCTGAACAGATCTTCAAATTTTACCTTTTTCCAAACTTTCTTATCCACATCAAACTTAAAGTCTTTTAAATATTTCTGGCAAACCTCATCATACAATTCACTCTTGCGTTCCTCAATGATGGATTCTTTTTTTGTATCGGTTGCCTGCTGATCAAACTCACTGTCCAGACGCAGTACAAACAATGCCGAACCTGTGTCGATCACCTCTGACATCTGTCCTTCTTTCAATCCGTTTGCCGCTGCAATGACATCTTCCGGTATGCCGCTGTCTTCCGGGGTATCATCTTTTCCGTAAGACTGTGTCTGAACGGTGTAGCCTGCTTCCTCTGCCTTGCTGTCAAACTCGTCTGCTTTTCCGCTCACAATACCCTGTGCTTTTACATACAAAGCAGTTACTTCCTCATCTGTGAGTTTTTTCGTCTCACCGTTTTCATCCGTTGTTCCCGTTGTCGGAATCTGCACATAGCTGTATGTTCTCTGTGCCGCTTCATCATCACTTACATTGGTATCAACATCTTTTTCGATTGCCTGCTGCATTCTCTTCTGGATCGTGATCAGTCTCAGATATTCTACAATATCCTTCTCATTTGCACTCATTGCCGCAATCGCTTCTTTTGAGTTTGCCTTGATAAATGCTTTGGCTGCTTTCTCCATTGCCGCCGTGTCTTCCTCACTGATCGTCACGCCGTAGTCCTCTGTATGGGCTGCCAGTGCATAATAGGTTTTCAATGTTTCCAGAATCTGGTCTTTGGTACTTTTCTCCAGAGTCTCGCCTTTGCCGGACATATCCTTTCCCCAGTAATCTTCTCCGAAATAGGAAACGTAAAAACTGTCATAAGTACTCTGCGTATATCTCGCCATAAAATTAGCAACGCCCAGACGAACTTCCTGATTGTCGTCCATCTTTGCCACGATTTCATCCGCATCTACATTCTTCGCTTTGCATCCGCTTAAAACACTCACGCCCATAACAACCGCCAGCGTAAATGCCGCCACTTTTTTCGCTTTCATCTAATGTTCCTCCTACATTTTCACTCATCTGTCTTATTATAAAACTTTTCAAAACCGCTTACAACCTGTTTCACTGTTTTTTCTCATCCTCGGCAGCTTTTGTTTCAACCAGACTGCTGTAAATGTCCTGCAATACCTGCTCTGTAATCTGCGTGGCAGATACTTTTCCCTGTCTGGAATTTTTCTTAAGATAATAAGTGAAAAACGGTCCTTTCTGTTCCGGCGTGAACGCAACCAATCCCTGGTATTTTTGTATGAAATCAGGAATACCAGCAGGATTGATATTTGCACTTTCCGTAAACACAAAACGCAGTACATCACCTTTTTCCGAAACCTCTTTCAGATAGCAGGCATGTGCTTTTGCCTTCGTTCTCGCAATCCACAAAAGATTCTCCACGGATTTTGGCAAATCTCCGAAGCGGTCTATCAGCTCCTCTAACATTTCTTCGCTTTCCTCTTCGTTCTCAATGCCCGCAATCCGTTTATAAATATCAAGTTTTTGTACCTCATTCGGAATATACGCCGCCGGAATGTAGGCATCCACATTGATATCCAGTGTTGTCTCAAAGCTCTCTTCCTGTTTTTCTCCCTTTAAGGTTTTGACTGCTTCATTCAACATCTTACAATAAAGATCATATCCGACCGCCTCCATATGACCATGCTGCTCGGCTCCCAGCAGATTTCCCGCTCCGCGGATCTCCAAGTCCCGCATCGCGATTTTAAATCCGCTTCCCAAATCCGTAAATTCTTTGATTGCCGCCAGACGTTTTTCTGCGATTTCCTTTAACATCTTATCCCTGCGATAAAGTAAAAACGCATATGCCGTGCGGTTGGAACGCCCCACTCTTCCGCGAAGCTGATAAAGCTGGGATAATCCCATGTTATCCGCATCATGGATGATCATGGTATTGACGTTGGAGATATCCAATCCCGTTTCGATAATCGTCGTAGACACCAAAACATCAATCTCGCCGTTGATAAAGCTGTACATGATGTCCTCTAATTCTCGCTCTTTCATCTGACCGTGGGCAAATGCCACGGTTGCCTCCGGCACTAAGGATGCGATCTTTGCCGTCACATCTTCAATCTGGTTTACCCTGTTAAACACATAGTAAACCTGACCTTCCCTGGAAAGCTCACGCACGATTGCCTCACGCACAAGTTCTTCGTTGTATTCCATGACATAGGTCTGTATCGGCATTCGATCCATCGGCGGTTCTTCCAGTACACTCATGTCACGGATTCCGATCAAGCTCATATGCAGCGTTCTCGGAATCGGCGTTGCCGTCAGCGTCAACACATCTATATTTTCTTTCATCTGCTTAATTTTTTCTTTGTGTGCAACTCCGAACCGCTGCTCCTCATCAATGATCAAAAGCCCCAAATCTTTAAATTTGACATCCTTTGACAATACCCTGTGCGTACCGATTACAATATCGACCATGCCTTTTTGCAGATCTGTAATTGTCTTTTTCTGCTGCACCGCTGTTCGGAAACGGCAGAGCAGATCCACCCGCACCGGAAAATCTTTCATACGTGCCGCAAACGTATTGTAATGCTGTTGGGCAAGAATGGTGGTCGGAACGAGATATACCACTTGCTTTCCCTCCTGCACCGCTTTAAAAGCCGCCCGGATCGCAATCTCCGTCTTTCCGTAGCCGACATCTCCGCAGATGAGACGGTCCATAATTTTAGAACTCTCCATGTCGCGTTTTGTCGCCTCGATCGCAAGCTCCTGATCCTGTGTCTCCTCAAACGGGAACATCTCCTCGAACTCTTTTTGCCAGACGGTATCTTTCCCATAGACAAAACCTTCTTTATTCTGCCTTTTTGCATAGAGTTCCACCAGATCCTGTGCAATATCTGCGACTGCATGGCGGACTTTTGTCTTTGTTTTTGTCCACTCCTGCGTACCGAGCCGGTTCAGTTTCGGTTTCTTTGCATCGGCTCCTGCGTATTTCTGGATCAATTCTAACTGTGTTGCCAGAATATACAGATTGCCGCCCTTTGCATATTCAATTTTGATGTAGTCTTTTTCGACACGGTCTACCTCGACTTTTTCGATTCCCCGATAAATTCCAAGACCGTGATTCTCATGCACCACATAATCTCCGATATTCAGATCCGAAAAACTCTGGATATGCTCTCCCTCGTACAGACGGCGTTTTTTCTTCTTCTTTTTTTCTCCTCCGAAAATATCACTTTCCGAAATCACCACGAATCGCAAATCGGGATACTCATAGCCTCTTTTGATTTTTCCGTAAGAAACCATCACCTCGCCCGATTTAATTTCATGCTCTTTCTCCGGCGTATAAAAGCTGTTTAAGTTTTCTGTGCTGATGTCATCTGACAGCCGCTTTGCCCTTGTTTTTGAACCGGATAACAGCAACACCCGATACCCGTTCTTTTTGTATCGGGCCAAATCCTTACATAGCAGCTCAAAACTGTTGTTGTACGGATTGACCGTTTTCATC
>CAKRJK010000037.1 GCA_934351705.1 uncultured Lachnospiraceae bacterium | reverse complement strand
AATATCAAAAGAAGAAAAAAAGAACTCGGAATTTATAATATTCTGGGTATGGAAAAGCGTCATATCGCCAAAATATTAAAAAGAGAAACAATTTTTACGGCATTGATTTCCGTTGGCGGAGGTCTTGTGACAGGAGTTGTATTCAACAAACTGGCAAATATGGCATTGTGCAAATTGATGGGTTATGAAACACAGATAGAATTTTCGGTATCCGGTCTTGCATTGGGAGTCAGCCTGTTACTGTTTGCAGGAATCTATCTGCTGACCTATATTTATGATCTGCTTCAGATCAAACTGGCAAATCCGATTGCACTGTTACAGGGCGGAAGTGTCGGAGAAAAAGAGCCAAAGACAAAAGCAATCATGGCAGTTTTGGGATTCATCTGTCTCGGAGTAGGATATTATATCGCGATCACAACCAAAAGTCCTTTAAAGGCATTGACCTTATTCTTTATGGCTGTGCTTTTGGTTATCATCGGAACATATCTTCTCTTTACGGCGGGAAGCATTGCAGTTTTGAAACTGTTGCGTAAAAACAAAAAATATTATTACAAGACAAATCATTTTACCTCCGTATCCGGTATGATCTACCGTATGAAACAGAATGCGGTGGGATTGTCCAACATCTGCATATTGTCGACGATGGTTCTTGTCATGGTGTCGACAACGGTAAGTCTGCACTTAGGTGTAGATGACGTCTTAAAGCAGAGATATCCGCATGAGGTCATGGTATACGGAAATTATGAGGAGTTTCCGCAGGGCGATCCGATGCAAAATCCGATCGGAGGGATTGTAAACCGGACAGCGGAGGAATGCGGACGAAAGCTCCGATATAAACAAGATTATTTATCTGTCAGCTTTTCTGCCCAGAAAGAGGGAGATAAGTATGTATTATCCCCGGACAAATCTAAGGATTTGAATGACGGTGTAGGCTTTACAGCAATGACAGCACAGCAGTGTGAGGAAAAATACAATAAGAAAATGCCGCAGCTTGCGGACGACGAAGTGGTTTTGATTTCCTTAAAAGGAGGCAAAGCAGACAGCCTTGTGTTAAATGACAGCAGTTATAAGGTAAAGAAAAATTATAGCTTTGCCAACAACGGATATGCGGACATCATGGATGAGTACTATTATCTGATCGTCAAAGATGAAGCCGCATTGAAAAAAGTTTTTGATCTGCAGGCACATGCATACGGAGACAACGCCAGCGAGTTAGTTTACCATTATGATGTGGATACAGACGGCAGCAGAAAAGAAAAAATAGAATTCAGCAGAAAGCTGGAAGAAAATCTTTCACACGAGGAAATGGACAATATCTCATGGTTTACGCAAGGTCTTGAGACAAACAGGGATGATTTCAATTCCTCATACGGCGGATTCTTATTCTTAGGCGTATTCTTAGGAGCAATGTTCTTGATGATTACCGTATTGATCATCTTCTATAAACAGATTTCGGAGGGATACGATGACAAAGAAAGATTTGCCATTATGCAAAAAGTGGGAATGAGCAGCCGTGAGGTGAAAAACACCATACGATCTCAGGTACTGATGGTATTCTTCTTCCCACTGGCGATGGCGGCAATCCATGTCATGTGTGCATTCCCGATGATCAAAAGATTATTGATCCTGTTCGGATTGACGAACACGGCATTGTATGCACAGTGTATGGCGGGAACAGTTCTGGTATTTGCGGTGATCTATCTGTTTGTATTTTTGCAGACGCAGAAAACCTATTACCGGATTGTCGGAAAGCAGGTCGGATAGCCGAAACCTTGACAAATTCATCCATCTGTGCTATCCTCACGAAAGAATAAGAAAACGCAAAGATGAAGAGAGTACATCTGCGGAACTATTACAGAGAATTTTCCAAAGACGACAGTCATGCTGAGAGGAAGAGTAGGGAAACAGACGGAAGATGGCTTTTGAGCGGCATAGCTAAGCCCGGGAGGTTAGGTTATGATGGGTTCGCCCGTTACAGCGAGGAGTACTGATTGGTACTTGCTAAGGTTCATGCTGTGAAGCATGAATGAAATGAAGTGGTAACACGGGATATACGCTCGTCTTCAATTTTTGAAGACGGGCTTTTTATTTTTGTAAAGCCGTAAAAATGCCATGCAGCAATTATGAAAGAGGAGAGAAAGCAAGATGAATAACAAGGGAAAGTATTATATGACAACCGCCATTGCCTATACATCCGGTAAGCCGCATATCGGCAATACCTACGAGATTGTATTGGCAGACAGTATCGCAAGATACAAAAGATATGAAGGATACGACGTGTTTTTCCAGACAGGAACAGACGAGCACGGTCAGAAAATCGAGGAAAAAGCAAATGAAGCGGGAATTTCACCGAAAGAATACGTGGACAACGTAGCGGGAGAGGTAAAAAGAATCTGGGATTTGATGAACACCTCCTACGACAAATTTATCCGTACCACCGATGCACCGCATGAAAAACAGGTGCAGAAGATCTTCAAGAAATTATATGATCAGGGAGACATCTACAAAGGTCATTACGAAGGACTTTA
Organism: uncultured Lachnospiraceae bacterium; assembly: GCA_934351705.1. GTDB lineage: Bacteria > Bacillota > Clostridia > Lachnospirales > Lachnospiraceae > Maccoyibacter. The sequence goes on along the minus strand of CAKRJK010000037.1, from coordinate 6,874 downwards.
TTGTACGCCGTGCGAATCCTTCTTTACAGAATCACAGCTCGTTGACGGAAAGTGTCCGGACTGCGGAGCAGAAGTGGTTCCGGCACAAGAGGAAGCGTACTTCTTTAAAATGAGCAAATATGCAGACCGTTTGATCGAGCATATCAACACACATCCTGAATTTATTCAGCCGGTATCCCGCAAAAACGAGATGATGAACAACTTCTTACTTCCGGGATTACAGGATCTGTGTGTATCCAGAACTTCCTTTAAATGGGGAATCCCGGTAGATTTTGATGACAAACACGTAGTCTATGTATGGCTGGATGCACTGACCAACTATATTACCGGAATCGGTTATGACTGTGACGGAGATTCCACAGAGCAGTTCAAAAAAGACTGGCCGGCAGACCTGCACTTAATCGGAAAAGACATTATTCGTTTCCATACGATTTACTGGCCGATTTTCTTAATGGCACTCGATTTGCCGCTGCCAAAACAGATTTTCGGACATCCGTGGCTTTTACAGGGCGAGGGCAAGATGAGCAAGTCCAAAGGAAACGTGCTCTATGCCGACGAGCTGGTAGATTTCTTCGGAGTGGACGCAGTGCGTTACTTCGTACTGCATGAGATGCCGTTTGAAAACGACGGTGTGATCTCATGGGAGCTTTTGGTAGAGCGTATCAATTCAGATCTTGCAAACACACTTGGAAATCTGGTCAACCGTACCATCTCCATGAGTAACAAATATTTTGACGGTGTGGTATGCGATAAAGGTGTCAGTGAGGAAGTGGACAATGATTTGAAAGAAGTTGTGACCACTACGGCAGAGCGTGTAAACAAAAAGATGGCAGAACTCCGCGTGGCAGATGCGATCACCGAGATTTTTGCACTGTTCAAACGTTGCAACAAATATATTGACGAAACGATGCCGTGGGCACTCGCAAAAGAAGAAGACAAAAAGGACCGTCTTGCAACCGTTCTTTACAATCTTGTCGAGAGCATCAGCATAGGAGCATCCTTATTAGAAAGTTTCCTGCCGGAAACAGCAGAAAAAGTGCTTGCACAGTTAAATACGACAAAGAGAGATTACGAGCAGTTATCTACATTCGGTCTTTACGAGAACGGAACAAAGGTAACGGACAAACCGGAAATTTTATTTGCACGTCTTGACATAGAAGAAGTGCTCAAAAAAGTAGAAGAACTCCATCCGCCGGTGGCAGAGGAGGAAAAAGGTTTCGACGAGCCGGGCATTGACATCGAAGCAAAAGAAGAAATCAGCTATGATGACTTTATGAAAATGCAATTTCAGGTAGGTGAGATTATTGCCTGTGAGGAAGTTCCGAAATCCAAGAAACTGCTTTGTTCCAAAGTGCGTATCGGCAGCGAGGTAAAACAGATTGTATCCGGTATCAAAAAGCACTACTCCGCAGAGGAGATGGTCGGCAAAAAAGTCATGGTTTTAGTTAATTTAAAACCTGCAAAATTAGCGGGAATCCTCTCCGAGGGAATGCTGCTTTGTGCCGAGGATGAAAACGGTGAACTCGCACTGATGATTCCGGAAAAGAAAATGCCGAGCGGAGCAGAGATCTGCTAATCAGATAAAAATACAGACAATCACAATACGTCCCTGCAAATTTGCGGGGGCGTATTTTCCTGTGTAAGAGTTCTATCCAAACAGCTTTTTTCATAAAATGCAACAAGATTTGTAGTTGGGTGAGCATGAGTGAAAAAGAAAGTAGAAGTGATTATGGGAATGGTTCTGCTTGTGGCGGCGGGATTTCTGGCAAAGAAAAGCTCCGTTTATGTGCAGCAGAGCAGAGTGGGAGAGGAAAAAACCTGTATTGTGATAGACGCGGGACACGGAGGAGACGATCCCGGAAAAATCGGTATCAACGGAAAAAAGGAAAAGGACATCAACTTAGCTATTGCCAAAGAATTAAAAAAGAAGCTGGAAAAGGACGGGATCAAGGTCGTTCTGACAAGGGACAGCGGCGAGGGATTATACAGTGCGACAGCCAGAAACAAAAAAGTGGATGACATGAAAAAACGCTGCAGCATCATAGACAAAGCCAATCCGGTCTTTACCGTGAGCATTCATCAGAACAGCTATCCCGAAGAATATGTCAAAGGAGCGCAGGTCTTTTATTACGGGCAGTCCGCAGAGGGGGAAAAGCTGGCGAAGGTTTTGCAGGGAACGCTGGTGCAGCAGTTGGATAAAGAAAATCACAGAGTGGCAAAGGCAAACGAGAGCTATTACCTATTAAAAAAGACAAAATCACCGACAGTCATAGTAGAGTGCGGATTTTTGAGCAACAACGAAGAAGCCGCAAAATTATCCGACAAAGACTATCAAAAGGAAGTGGCAGAGGCAATACATAAAGGAATTACCTCTTATTTAAAAGATGTAAAATAGTGTTAAGGAATATTTTATGCGGTTGCGATATTTCTAAAACATGATAAAATAAGAGTCATGGAAACAGAAATTATTCAAATGAACAGTGATGAGATAGACAAAGAGAGTATCCGACGTGCAGCCGCAATTATCAAAGAAGGCGGATTGGTCGCATTTCCGACAGAGACCGTTTACGGTCTGGGAGGCGACGCCATGAACCCGCAGGCAGCAAAGAGGATTTACGAGGCAAAGGGAAGACCGTCAGACAATCCGCTGATCGTTCATGTGGCACAGGCAAGAGATTTAGAATATCTTACCGCCAGAGTGCCGGGCAAGGCAGTGAAGCTGGCGGGAACATTTTGGCCGGGACCGCTGACGATGATTTTGGAGAAAAATCCGGCGGTGCCGTATGAGACAACCGGCGGATTGGACACGGTTGCCATTCGTATGCCAAATCATCCCGTTGCGTTAGCGTTGATAGAAGAGAGCGGCACATTCATTGCGGCTCCGAGTGCAAACATATCGGGCAGACCAAGCCCGACAGAGGCAAAGCACGTAGCAGAAGATTTATCGGGTAAGATACCGATGATCCTGGATGGAGGGAACGGTTCTATCGGAATCGAATCCACCATTATAGATCTGACACAGGAAGTACCGATGATTTTGCGTCCGGGTTATATTACCAAAGAGATGTTAGAAGAAGTCATCGGAACGGTTGCCATAGATCCGGGACTGATACAGGAGGATTCGGAGCAGAAGCCAAAAGCACCGGGCATGAAATACAAGCACTATGCACCAAAGGCAGATTTAAAGCTGGTGGAAGGTGACAGGGATGCTGTGATCGATACGATCAACCGGATGGCACAGCAGGATTTACAGGATGGCAAAAAAGTCGGGATCATTGCGGCAGATGAAACCGCAAGAAAATATCTAAGCGGAACGGTTCTGAATATCGGAACCAGAGAGGATGAGGACACGATTGCAAGACATCTCTACGGAATCTTACGTCAGTTTGACGAATTGGACGTAGATGTAATCTATTCGGAGAGTTTTCAGACACCGCGGATCGGACAGGCTATTATGAACCGCCTTTTAAAAGCGGCGGGACATGAAGTGATAGAGACTAAGAGCCGCAAAAGAGAGCTTTGTGCATACAACAGAATTATCTTTGTGGGCGACGGGGGAACCTGTCGGGCGCCGATGGCAGCGGCAATCTTAGAAGAACAGGTGTTGAGCAGACCGATTGAGATTTTATCGAGAGGACTGGTGGTGCTGTTCCCGGAACCGCTGAATCAAAAAGCAGAAGCGGTTATGATCAGCAACGGATTAAAAACAGACGGATTTATGTCTGCACAGCTGGTCGAAGAGGATATTACACAAGACACGCTGATACTGACCATGAGCGAGGAGAGCCGGCAAAAGATTATAGAACTTTTTCCACAGTTAGAAGAAGAGAGTGTGCAGGTACTCACAACACTGGTGGGGGATGAATTAGAGATTTTAGATCCGTATGGCGGAACATTGCAGGCGTACGGACTCTGTTATGAAACACTAAACAAATCTATAAAAAAACTTGTAAAAATACTAAATGAAGGAGAAAAAACATGTCAAAAGTAACAATTATGGATCACCCATTAATACAACACAAAATAGGATGGATTCGGAGAATGGACACAGGTTCCAAAGATTTCCGTACTTTGATCAGCGAGATCGCCATGCTGATGTGCTACGAGGCAACCAGAGATCTGGAATTGGTAGACGTTGAGATACAGACACCGATCTGTAAGACAACCGCAAAAGAATTAAAAGGAAAGAAATTGGCGGTTGTTCCGATTTTAAGAGCAGGACTCGGAATGGTAGACGGAATGCTTGCAATGATACCTTCAGCAAAAGTCGGACACATCGGCTTGTATCGTAATGAGGAGACCTTAGAGCCGGTTGAGTATTACTGCAAACTGCCAAAGGACTGTGACGAGAGAGAAGTATTCGTGGTAGATCCGATGCTTGCAACAGGAGGTTCTTCCGTAGCAGCAATTCAGATGTTAAAAGACAAGGGTGTAAAACATATTCATTTTATGTGCATTATCGCAGCACCGGAAGGAATCAAGAGAATGCAGGAGGCACATCCGGATGTAGATATTTATGTCGGAGCACAGGATGAGCATTTGAACGAACATGGTTATATCGTGCCGGGCTTAGGCGATGCGGGAGACCGTATTTTCGGTACAAAATAAAAAATTACGGATTACCTTTGGTAATCCGTTCTTTGTATTCTGTATACAAAAAGAGGAGGGAATTGCGATGAGTGATAAAAGAGAGGATTATATCAGTTGGGACGAATATTTTATGGGAGTTGCCAAGTTATCCAGTATGCGCTCCAAAGATCCGAACACACAGGTGGGAGCCTGTATCGTAAGTGCAGATCACAAGATACTCTCGATGGGGTATAACGGATTTCCGAAAGGCTGCTCGGATGATGATTTTCCGTGGGCGAGAGAGGGAGAGCCACTGGACAACAAATATTTTTATACGACGCACAGCGAGCTGAATGCGATTTTAAATTATCGGGGCGGAAGTCTGGAAGGTTCTATTTTGTACGTGTCGCTGTTTCCCTGCAATGAATGTGCAAAAGCAATTATACAATCAGGTATAAAAACCGTTGTTTATGATGAAGATAAGTATAAGAATACGCCCGGAGTCATTGCGTCAAAGAGAATGCTGAGGGCAGCGGGAGTAGAAATCCGCAAATACGAGCATACAGATCGTGAGATAAAAATCACGTTATAAAAATACAAAAACGCCATTTTGTCTAAACTTTAGAAATTTATCAGAATGTTATGGACAAATGGGAGGAAAGTGGTATAAAATGACCTATATGATTTTTTGTTGATAGGGACAGAAAGGAGCTACGTGTGAAGTACAAGAAGAGCGTTTATCAGTCGATTGTTCTGATTACACAGTTTGGTATTAACATGATAGTTCCTATTTTTTTGTGTACGGCGCTGGGGATTTTTCTGGATAAAAAGACAGGATTGTCCTTTTTTGCGATTGTACTCTTTTTTATAGGAGCACTTGCCGGATTCAGAAACTGTTACATTTTAGCAAAAAAAATATATGAAAGTGACGATAAGAAGCATGATAAGAAGACTGAATAAGGCACTTCCGGAATTGCTGCTGGGGATTCTTTTATACGGAGTTATCGTGGAGGCAGCCGGAGTCTGGTTTGTGAAGGACAAGCTCAGATACAGCACAGGACTTTGGATTGGGATTGTGATGGCGTGTGCTATGGCGATCCATATGGCGGTGATCATTGATGAAGCCGTGGATACAGGCACAGAGAACGGTGCAAAAAATAAAGTCATTTTTCAGTCAGTGTTACGATATATTGTCGTTGTAAGCGTTTTTTTCATTACCGCAAAATTTAAACTCGGCAATTTTATCATGGTATTTATCGGAGTAGAGGGATTAAAGGCAGCAGCCTATATGCAGCCTTTTATTCATAAAATAACGCATCATCAAAAAAAAGACGATATGTCTTGATGCAGTACATCCATATGCAATGGATAAGGAGGTGAAATTGTGGATAACGCAATTTTGATGGCATCCAGTTCAGAAGACATTGATTTTATGGTTCATGGACTTTTTTCCTATGAATTATTTGGTCATACTGTATGGATTACCACAACGCATGTGTGCATTTTGATTGTCATGGTGATTCTTTTGACATTTGCATTTATTGTGAATCGAAAAATGAAGCATGCAACAGATGTGCCGGATACTTTTCAGAATATCGCAGAGTTGATAGTAGAGAAGTTGGATGGTGTAGTTGAAGGTGTTATGGGTGAGAACTCTAAGAAATTTAAGAACTACATCGGTACGATTTTTATATTTATCCTATTCAGCAATATTTCCGGTCTTTTGGGATTAAGACCACCAACAGCGGATTATGGAACCACTTTAGCACTCGCATTGATTACGTTTTCAATGATAACTTTCTGCAAATTCAAATACCAGAAAGTTTCAGGAGTCATCAAGGGACTGTGTGATCCGTGGCCGTTTTGGCTGCCGATTAACCTTATCGGTGATTTCGCCGTACCGGTATCATTATCGCTGCGTTTGTTTGCGAATATATTATCGGGAACGGTAATTATGGCGTTGATTTATGGATTGCTTTCAAAGATAGCAATTATCTGGCCGGCAGCATTACACGTTTACTTTGACTTGTTCTCAGGAGCAATTCAGACCTATGTATTCTGTATGCTGACTATGACATACGTAAACAGTGCAATGGAAACAGAATAATTTATTTTAGGAGGATTATATTATGAATATTTCAGGAAATGATTTAATTTTAGCATGTTCAGCAATCGGTGCAGGTTTAGCAGTTATCGCCGGTATCGGACCTGGTATCGGACAGGGTATTGCGGCAGGTCATGCGGCAGCAGCAGTAGGAAGAAACCCGGGTGCAAAATCCGACATTACATCTACGATGTTATTAGG